>CAZISL010000221.1:0-12234 GCA_964541975.1 uncultured Chromatiaceae bacterium
AGCGGGTCGCCCATGACATGCCGGTCGTCGGTCACGTCCAGGTCGTCGTCCTCGTCGAACAGGTCGAGGCCGCGGGCCCAGTTGAGGACATTATCGCGTTCGGCGTCAGGCGCATTGATCATCGCCGCGGTGATGGCCGCGTTGCCGACTGCCACGCTGTTGCCGCCCGCGGTCAGGCTGCCCCCGGCGATATTCGTGTACAGATTGCGGCCGGCGTGAGCCGGGATCTCGTTCGCCGAGCCGCCCTCGGTCACACGGTCTCCATCGGGCGCGGCAGACCAGTAACTGAAGGAATTGGCCGAGAAGAAACCGGTGTCGTCATCGACGGCCGGCGCGCCGTCCTGTCCGTGCATCTCGCCCTGTACCAGGCGGTATTTCTTCAGGTTGCCGGGCCAGTGCATGCGTCGCGCGGGCGCGAATACCGAAACATACGCGTCGGCGAGATTGCGGGTCCGGTTGAACGCGTTCACGGGCACCGCCGGGGCGGTGAACGAGGTCGCATCGTCGAGGATGTCGAGGAAGATCTCGGTCAGCACCAGGGCGAGGGTGCTCGCGTCATAGGCCGTCCGATATTCGCCGCCGCCGCGCTCCGCCGTCGAACGGAGCAGCGGGAAATCGGCCAGGAAGCCGACCGTATAGGTCGTGACGTTCTGGAAGCCCGGCTCGTCGCTGACGTCCGTGCGGTACAGGTACTCCGCCATGTCGTCCAGGCAATGACCCTCGCCGGAGCCGTCGCAACTGCCGATCTTGTCCGACCAGCCGGGCCAGCTAGTGACCTTGCTGTCGGCGCTGCCGTCCCCGTAAGGTTCGCCGTCCGTCAGGTACACGATGTAATTGTTCTGGCACGACGAGTCGGCCGGCGACAGGTAGGTATTCGACCCGCTGTTCAATCCGACGCGCGTCTGCGGGACACTCGTGTGCGGCGCGATATTGCCGTAGTCGACGTCCCGGCCCATGAAATACTGTCCGGCCTCGTAGTAGACCTCCGACAGGGGCGTCCAGCCGTCCGCCGTCAGCGAGATCACGTTGCCCTTGAAGTCGTTGCGGTTGACGGCGATGTCCTCGACCCCGTCGATAATACCGCCGCCCTCTTTGCGGTTGAAGCGCTGCAGGCCGATATTGATGCTCTGGAAGTTATCGGCCAGCAACAGCGTGGTTGCCTGCACGGCCTCGAGACGAGTCGTCTCGAAGTTGGGCGGTGAGAACTGCCAGTTGAGCCAGTTGCCGTCATACAGCGTATAGGTCGTACTCCAGAAGGGTTCGTTGGCGTTATTGACCGACCACGGGCCACTGGGGCCTTCGGCGGCCCACAGCTCGCTCCCTCCGTCACCGTGCACGCCCCGGTCCGATCGACACTCGACCGGACGATTGCGCGCGCTGTTGTTGTTGGACAGGTCCACCCACGCGTTGCCGGTGCTTTTCCAGGCCTGGAATTCGTCGGCAGAGACCCCGAGCCCGGCGAGCTGCTGCTGCGACGAGTCGCAGTGATTCACGCTCTTGTCGAAGTAGTTTTGGCTGCTGTGAGGCGGCGGAACGCCGTCGGTCGTCGTCTTCCAGTAGATGACGTCCGAGTCGTACGGGCCGTCATACGTAATATCCGAGTCGTACGGCGGCTGCGTGACGATGCCCGTGTCCATGCTGGTCGACGTGTCGATGACGAACAGGACGTTCGGCTGCGCCGATGGGGCGATCGTATTGCCGCCGACGACGAAGACTTCCGTGTCATCGGCAGTCGCGGTCGGCGTCGTGCCGATGACCGCGGCCATGCCGATACCGGTCCACAACATTTTCCTGCAGAAACTATTCATAAGACTTTCCTTGTCTTGAGAGACCTGTCCTGATCCTTGGCGACGCCGCGTTCAATCGGATGGGCTGAGCACCAGCCTGTTGACGGCCCGCGTGTCCGGGTCGAAGAAGACACCCACCAGCATGCCCGGGTCGTGCGCGCCCGCGAAGAACGCGCTGCGCAGAGCATCGAGCGACACCGCCGGGGTCCGCGGCGCGACGAAGTAGCGAGTCGCGGCCGTCAGCTCGAACCGCAGGGGCTCGCAAGATTCGCACTGGGACACGCTGAGGGTCCCGGTGTCGTACTGGGGCAGCGTAACCGCGCTGCGCTCCGCCTCCACCGCTCGCTCCGGATTGAGCCACTCCGCGTTGGCCGTGCCGATGCCGACCAGCGCGATCGCGAGAAGCGTTGCTTTGCTGAAAGTGTTCATAGTCGAGTACCCTTGATTAGCGAATCTGGCTGATCATTCTGCCGGTCAGCTGCCGTTCGGCCCGCGAATGAAGAAACCCTGTCGATTCAACGATGCGCTGCCGGATCGAGAAGCGCCCTGTGCATCGATCCGGTAATGAAACTGGTCGATCTTCCCGAGGCTCGAACCGCCCGAAAAGTCAGGCGACTGCCCGCAGAAGCCGGTGCCGCTGCGATGCGTGCCCAGCAAGGCGACGACGGGCGTGGTGGGACCGAACGGCATCGTTGCGCCGGGCGGGCAATTCGGGAATCCGGGCGGCGGAAAATTTCCCGTCGAATTGAAACCCTGGATCGTGGTCTCAAGACCAGTTTCCGCAAGCTGGAAGGCATTCTCCAGATACTGACTGTTGGCGGCCATCCGCATTTCCATCGTAGCCGTGCTCATCGTTGAGGTTCCGAGGATCGTCAATACGAGCAACAGTATTAAGGCGATAACCAGCGTCGCACCGCGTTGTCTCTGTTTTGCCGGAAACTGGGTATTCATCGATTGTTCCTCAGGGCCACGGTGGTGGAGATTGCCAACCGGCGGAAGTTGTCCGGATAACCGCAGCCACCCCCCGCGCACGGGATCACCACAACATCGGGGTCCGGGCTGAGATACTGCGCGTTATCGGTGAAGCCAACTTCGACCGCATCAGAGCGCATGACGATCCACAATCGAACCGCGAGAATCTGCGCATCCGGTATCGTTCCGCCGGTTGTCGGATTCACTATGTCGTGATCTGCATCGACGTAGCGCTCGATCTCGAGGTCATCATCGGTGTCGACGCCGAGCTGAACCTGCAGGTTCTCGACGCCCGGCATGATTTCCTGATCCTGATGCACACCGCCGGGCATCAACGTCTTGATGCGCAACGATGGCATATTGGGATCGAGATCGGATCTCGGCGACACATAGTAGACATTCGTTACCACGTTATGGGTCTGAGCGGCGGCCGCATAACCAACGGGCACCGCGCCGTCGTTGAAAAACTCGCCACGAGTGAGGTCCGTGTGGACCTGGATCATGCCTGCCGTCGGCACTATCGGCTGAGTTGATGCCCGACGTATCACGAGGGCATCCGACTGGGCCTGGGCCCCGGCATTCGGTGAACAGGGAACACCGAGAGCCGCGTGGCCGTACCCAGAGCTTTCATCGACCGCCCATACCTCACGATTGATATCGAGAGCCCACGCGGTATACGTCGTCGGCGGCAACATGGCGGCGCTGCTGTCGACGGTGTCGCAGGTAACCGTCAGGCCGCCGGGAAGAACGTTGTCTATCAGGCCCGGATCACCGCTGCGGCCCCAGAGCTTGGCGACGCGGATATCCGGCTCCATCATGTCGAGCACGAAACGACCGTTCTCCTGCAGCCGCGCGATGCTGTCCGACACGCGGAAATTCGAGCGACTCTGCTGGAATACGGTCACTGTGCCCAACAACAGGAACAGACCGATCACCATCGCAATCATCAGCTCGACTAGCGTCACACCGCGTTGATTCTGCGATCGAGCCGATCGTTGGATTGTGTGTGCTGAATTCATTTCGTCGTGAAACCTACAAACTGAGTACCTGGCGCGCTATCCATGCGAGCCATACTGCATCTATATGGGGTGCCGCTGGGGATCTTCTGACTAACGGCAACGAGTGCTGAATAAGCGTGATTTACGTGAATCATGTCATGGCATTATGTCGAACGACTTTGCCGCCTGAAAATGCACTTTTTTGCCGAAGAACGCGCCCTGGCTGAAAAGAAACAGCCACCTACTCACCCCAGCAGGACTGCTGCGCGTCGTCGCCAACGCTCATTTTCAGTAAGATTGCGTTTCGCATCGATTTCCGGATCCCGGTTGCATGAAACAACTCCTCCTCGTATTGGCCATGTCGTCACTGCTGGCTTGCGGTAAGCCCGCGCCGGATAGCACCCCCGCCCCGCTCACCGCCGGATTCGACCCGGCGGACCTGAGCACCGACGTGCGCGCCCAGGACGACTTCTTCGACTTCGTCAACGGCCCGTGGTCCGCGCGGACCGAGATTCCGGCGGAATACTCGAGCTACGGCGAAATGCGGATCCTGCAGGAGACCACCGAAGAGCAGCTGCACGCGCTGATCGAAGAGACGACAGCGCTGACGGACCGGCCCGCCGGTTCGGACGAGCAGAAGATCGCCGACCTGTATCTCTCCTTCATGGACGAGGCCCGGGCGGAGGAACTCGGCGTCGCGCCGCTCGCCAAGGAACTGGCGCGCATCGATGCGCTCGAGAACCACGATCAGTTGATCGAATGGTTCGGACACGCCCTGAAAATCAGCATCAAGGTCCCGGTCAATTTCTATGTCGATGCCGACGCCGCCGACCCCGAACGCATGCTGGCCTACTTGTGGCAGGACGGTCTCGGGTTGCCGGACCGCGACTACTGGCTCGAGGACGCGGAGAATCTCGTCGCGATCAGGGAGAAATACGTAACCCATATTGAGCGCATGTATGAACTGGCCGGGTGGCCGGACGGCGAAATCGCCGCCGCGCAGATCGCTGACCTCGAAAAGCGCATCGCGAATATTCAATGGACGCGGGTGCAGAACCGGGACCGCCAGAAGATCTACTCGAACAAGTTCACGCGGGAGCAGGCCGCCGAGCTGAGCCCCGGTCTCGACTGGCCGAGTTTGCTCGCGGCCGGCGGTTTCGGCGACCCCGAGGTCTTCGTCATCGCACAAACGGACTACTTCGAGCAACTGGGCGAGCTGGTGCGTGACATCCCGATCGACACCTGGCGCGAGTACGCCCGGTTCAGAACCCTCAAGGCTTTCGCCTCTTACCTGAGTGCCGACATCGCGCTCGAGGACTTCGACTTCGAGCGTCGTACGCTACGTGGCCAGGAAGAAATGCGTCCGCGCTGGAAGCGCGGCGTGAAACTGGTCAGCGGCGGCGTCGGCGAGATGATCGGTAAAGCCTATGTCGAACGCCACTTCCCGCCCGAAGCCAAGCAACGCGTCGATGCGATGATCGAGAACCTGCGCGGCGCGTTTCGCGACTCGATCGAATCGCTCGACTGGATGAGCGACGAGACCAAGGCCGCGGCCCAGAGGAAACTCGCCGCGTTCAACGCCAAGATCGGTTACCCGGACGTCTGGCGTGACTATTCGGCGCTCGAGATCGCCGCCGGCGACCTTGTCGGCAACGTCAGTCGTGCACGCGAGTTCGAACACAATCGCCACGTGTCCAAGCTCGGCAAGCCGATCGACCGAAGCGAATGGGGCATGAGCCCGCAGACGATCAATGCCTACTACCGCCCGACCTGGAACGAGATCGTCTTTCCCGCCGCGATCCTGCAGCCACCATACTTCGACGTCACGGTCGACGACGCGTTCAACTATGGCGCGATCGGCGCCATCATCGGCCACGAGTTCAGCCACGGATTCGACGACCAGGGACGCAAGTTCGACGGCACCGGTCGCCTGCAGGACTGGTGGACCGAAGCGGACGCGGAAACCTACGAGGCCCGCAGCGGCGGCATCGTCGAACAGTACGACGCTTTCGAGGCACTGCCCGAACAGTTCGTCAACGGCAAACTGACGCTCGGCGAGAACATCGCCGACCTCGCGGGGCTCGTCGTCGCCTACCGCGCCTGGCAACTGCTGCTGGACGGTCAGGAGGCGGCGGTCATCGACGGATTCGGTGGCGCGGAGCGATTTTTCATTGGTTACGGCGTCGCATGGCGCAGCAAGATGCGTGACGAGTACCTGCTGAAGATTCTCCTGAGCGACCCGCATTCGCCGCCCCGGTATCGGGTGAACGGTATCCTGCGAAACATGTCGGAGTTCTACGCAGCCTTCGGCGTCGCCGAAGGCGACGGTATGTACCTGCCCGCCGAAGAACGCATCAAGATCTGGTAAGCGACGCGCGGAATCAGCGCGTCGCCTCGAACTCGCGTCGCCGGATCATCGCTCGCTCCTCGAGGTAGTCCAGCGTCTCCTTATAGAGCGCCGGCACTGGCTCGAACTTTTCGCCGAACACCATCGCGAGATCGGTCTGTGGCTCATAGGTCGGCCACTCCGGCAATCCGGGACCATTCGGGTCGCCGGTCTTTGCAAAATTCAACCAGTACGCGCGGAACGTATCGCCCCACGCCAGATCCTCTTCGGTCAGCACGTTGTCGGCATGCTGCTTTGGTCGCTGGTACTCGGGATGCTCGCGCACCGTGCCGAACATGAAGGGCAACTCGCAACCGTGGCACGCGCCGGGCACCTCGCCACGCAGGTTCGTCTGCACGTAGATCATGTGATACAGGTACGCGGGTGAACTGACTTTCGCCATCTGCTTGGCGAGGTAGCGCGTCGACGTCAGGAAGAGACCTTCAGCGAACCAGCGTTGCGAAACCCCGATGCGCGTCCATTGATCGTCGAAGACCGCGAGGTCTTCGTCCGACATGCCCTCGATCATGGCACCGGCCAGGAACCACTTGCCGATCAACGGGATGTTTTCGATCTGCCCCGACTCCCAGCTGTTGGCGCCGCCGATATACGGCACGTCGTGCTGCTCACCGCGTTCGAACACCCGCGCGACGTGATCGGCGACCACCACGCCGTCGACGACCGGGTTGAACGGTACCTGTTTCTTCTTCTGATACTCGACGATCGGCTGCCACGGCAATGCACGCAGTGCCGTCAGCAGCTCCTCGTCAGAGGAAGCCTCGATCTCGAAGTACTCCACGAAGTCCTCCCCGCGTTCCTGCCACGAACGCTGGCCCGGACCGGGTATACCGGACTCGAACGCACTCGGTGTCGCATCGATCAGGACGCCGCTGCCCTGCGCGATCGCCTTGTGAAACAGTCCCTTGCTCTGCGGCGTCGTCATCAGCACGTTAACGGACACGCCGCCGGCCGAATGGCCGAAGATCGTCACGTCGTTGGGGTCGCCCCCGAACACCGCGATGTTCCGGCTGACCCATTCCAGCGCGGTGATCTGGTCGAACACGCCGTAGTTCGCCAATGGTTCGTCGGCCTGAAGGCGCGTCATCGCCGGGTGCGCAAAGCGACCGAGGTAGCCGACGCGGTAGTTGATCGTCACGACGACGACGCCTTCCGCCGCAAGGATGCGGCCGTCATACATCGGTATCGAGCTGACGCCGAACTGCATGTTGCCGCCGTGGATGTAGAACATCACCGGCAACGGTTCGTCGCCTTGATCAATCGCAGACCAGACGTTCAGCACCAGGCAGTCCTCGTCGATGACAATCTCGTCGAGATGCCGGTCGACCCACTCGGGATACGCGCCTGTCTTCTGCGGGCACGCGTGCCCGAATGTCGACGCATCACGCACGCCGTCCCAGGGCTCGACCGGCCGGGGCGGCCGCCAGCGCAGATCGCCGACCGGCGGTGCCGCATAGGGAATACCGCGGAATATTCGTGTTCCGTCTTCGATTACGCCCGACAGTTCGCCGGAATCGATGCGAACCTGAACGCGCTCCTGCGCCATGAGTGGCGCGGAGAGAGAGCAGAAGGTCACGAATACCAGGACAGTGTAAAAAACCCGGGAAGGAATATTCATATTCAACTCTCTACGCGGAAGATTCTGCATCCGGGGACGCAGCCGAAAGTTTTCGCTCGTCCAGCCGGTAGGCATAGATGATCGCCAGGCTCGACAACATCAGCAGGCCGGGTATCAGGGCGACGGTGATGTAGGTGCCCCTGATCGCTGACTCCGCCTGAGTCTGTGCGAGTCGATCGAAACCGGTGAGCGACAGCACCAGCCCCAGTATCTGTGCACCGATCCCCGACGTGATCTTCTCGACCAGGCTGTACATGCCCGCGAACATGCCATTCTTGCGCTTGCCGGTGTCGCGGTAGTCGAGATCCATGACGTCCTGGAGCATTGCGTTGCCCATCAGCAGCATGCCGCCGGAGATGATGCCGAATCCCGCCGCACGCGCGAGCATGAAAACCATCGGCTCCTGCGGTTCGGCCAGCAGCCAGGATAGCGTCAACAAGACGTGTCCCGTCGTCGCGATGAAATAGCCGAAGCGCTTGCCCTTGACCTGCGCGATCCGTGACCAGGCAGGCATCGCCAGTGCCCAGACGGCCGTCGTGACGGCGCCATAGATGCCGAGCACTTTCATGTCATAGCCAAGCGCGAAGCGGAAGAAGAAGACGAGACTGCCGGCATTGACCGCGACGGCCAGCAAGTGCGTGATCTTGATCAGCATCAGCGTCAGGAAATGCCGATTCGACAGGATGACGGCCAGTTGCTCGCGCAGCGGTATGAAGGCCTGGTTCGGCGCCACCGGCTGTGCGGTCGAGGTCATCAGGAAGCAGCCGACGAAGGCGGCGAAGATCACCAACGCCATCAGGGCGCCGAGGGTGGTATACGCTTCGTGTCCGCCACCCAGCGTGCCGACGAGGAATGGTGCCGCGGCGATACCGAAGAACGTGCCGCCCGCGATGAACGTCGAACGCCACGCGACCATGCGGGTCCGCAGATGCACGTTCATGGTCAGTTCGGCGGGCATCGACAGGTAGGGCACATTGAACAGCGTGTAGCCGGTCGCATACAGCAGCAATGCCGCCGTGACATAAACGGTTGCGTCGCCGACCGGCGCGCTGAACAGCAGGAAGATGGCCACCGGCGTCACCAGTCCGGCCAGCAACAGGTATGGCCGCCTGCCGCCCCAGCGCGTCCGGGTGCGATCAGAGATCCAGCCCATCGGCAGGTCGGTGACGACGTCATAAAGCTTGGTCAAAAGAATCAGCGTACCGGCGAGCGCCGGCTCGAGACCGACCACGAGCGTCAGGTACGCGATCAGCAACACGTTCAGCGTATTGAGGATGACCGACAGCCCCAGGGAGCCGAGACCCCAGCCGAGCACGATCCTGTAGCCGAGGTTCTGGTCAGCCTGAATCGTGGATGGCATGCGCTTGGTTTTCGCTTTTTCGCTGAGGTAAGGTGTTGTGTTTATAGCAAATCTCACCCGGGACGTTTCGTATGTCACGCGCGACCACGCACGAGCTGCAGCCACAGACCGATCATGACGGTACCAGTCGGCGCCTGGCCGTGCTGGCCTGCAAGCGAGCCGTGCGCTCCGTGCTGGAAAGCCGGCTGCGGAAAGACTACGAGACGCGCGTGCTGCCGGAACTCGAACAAGCGCCGACACGAGCGGCCGACATCGAGCAACGGACCCGCGAGCTCGACAGCTACAAGACATGGTCCAGCGCGAGTCGTGCGAGCCAGGACCGGATGTGGCGGGTGCTGGCAGAACAAGTCGACGCAGACTACGCGCGCATCGCCGCGGACGCGAATGCCGAGACGAGGAGTGCGACCGGATCAGTGACGCTGGACGAACTCGACTCGATCCCGCAATACCAGGCGGCCGCCTGCATCCACGGCCAGCCCGGCGGCTACATGCTCGAGCGCGCAGCCGACGACCTCGCGGCCGGAATCCTGTACGAAGCGGGCGGCAACATCTATGCGCTCGGGCAAGGCATCGGCAAGAAAGACTCCAAGGGACAACGGCTGATTCGCCATATCCGGGAAAGCTACCCGGACCTGGCGCCGCAACGCATCCTGGAAATGGGCTGCTCGGCCGGCGGGCAATCGACCGACTATCCGGCAGCGTTCCCGGACGCGGCGTTCCACGCCATCGACCTGTCCCCGGCGATGCTGCGATTCGCGCACGCGCGGGCGGCAGCGCTCGGCGCGCCGGTGCACTTCCACCAAATGGACGCCGGCAATACGCGCTTCCCTGACGGGCATTTCGACCTGATCATCAGCCACAACATGTTTCATGAAGTCGCGGCCGAACACATGCCGACAATCATGCGCGAATGCCATCGACTGCTCGCGCCGGGCGGCGTCTGCGTTCATCAGGACGTGCCGACCCAGACCGGCCGCTTCGACCCTTACATGCAACTGATATCGGAATGGCAGAAGGACAATAACGACGAGCCGTTCTGGCTGGATTACGCGAATGCAGACCTACCCGGTCTGATGGCCGAAGCCGGGTTCGAGTCGTCGCGCGTAGCCGCCGACTATCTCGAAGCGGTGGACGGCCCGATTCCGTGGTACGTCGTCACCGCGGCCAGATAAGGCCGGCTAGCTCTCCGGCAACAGGCGCGCCAGCGTCGCCGCAAAAAATTCCGTATGCGTCGACAGGCGTTGCTCCAGCAGTTCGTCCGAAATTTCGAACGCGTCGATTGCGGCGTCACTGGCCGGCTCGCCCGAATCGGCCAGCCGGCGAGACGTATCGATGCGGTCCCTCAACACGCAGACCTCCTCCGCCAGCGACAGGATCGTCGCCAGCATCGCATCCTTCTGCGGATCCTCGAAATACGTCGGGCGCGCCTTCTGCTGCTTCTCGATGATGTCTTGCAATGATTCCATGATTTCTCGACTCATTCTCCCGTCGCTGTCCGCTGCACCTGCCTGCGTGCATGTTTCAGCCATGCGCGTTCGTTGAAGTTCCCGGCTTGTCGTTCCAGCGCCTGCAGCACCTCTGCGCGGAGCTCTAGCGCACCATCGTTGCGTGGCTCCGCGCAAAGCGCGGCATACGTCAGCTGCAACGCCTCGACAAGGTGACCACCTGTTTGCTTGTCCCGCGCCAGCGCGACGACCGCATCCGGGCCACCGGCGAGTTCGACGAGATCGCCGAATGCCGACGACTCCGCCGGCGGATACATCGACTCCGGCTGCTCATCGAACCAACCCACATAGCCCTCGTAGATGCCGCGAACACTCCATGAAACACGTCCGTACTTCTCGCCGATGGCAAGCTCCGGCGGCAGCTCGATCGCGCGCATTAATTCGGCAACGCTCATACCGGCGTTCATCCCGTCGACCGTCGCGTCGTGGACGTAACCGATCGCATCGCGATACCGGGTCAGCGACTCCCGCACTCGATCCTTTCCTCGTAGCGGCGCAACGTGGCCTGCCAGAACGGTCTCGGGCTCCCAGCCCAGGACACGGTCGAGCGAAACGACGTAGTCCAGCGCCCAGCGCGGCCGGGATCCTCTCAACGTCGAAATATTCGGAAAGCTGTCGTAATAGTTATCGCCGATGAATGCGACTTCCCGCTCCGGGATCCACACCGAGACATGGTCAGTGGTTTCACCGGGTGTATGGGCGAGCACGAAGGTCAGCCCACCGAGAGAAAACTCGAACGAATCGTCGAACGAAATGTCGGCGAATCCGTCTGCCGCGACCCCGGTCGGTGCAATTTCAGTGGGTGGGGCCGCGCCGAACTGGGCGGCGTTCCGCCGGGCGAAGAATCCGCTCAGGCGACGCTGATAGGCGATCTCGTCGGCGTGCCTTGCCTGCGCGATGACTTGAGTGTCCGGGCCGGACCACAATGCGACGCCGGCCGTATGATCGATATGGGCGTGCGTCAGGATCACATACCTGACCGAACTGCCCGACACGGCGCGCAACGATTCGTGCTGCTTGCGCGCCGTATTCGGCGCGCCCGTATCGATGACGACGCTGCCATCCGGCGTCACAACGAGGTAACTGTTGGAGACACCGCGCGCCATGTAGACGCCGTCGGCGACTTCCGTCGCGGCCGCGATACACGCGCCGGGCAGCGCAGCAGCGAACAACGCGATCAACCACGCGGTCGAGCGGCAGCGATGATATTTCCCGCTCCGGGACCGGCACCGAGACATGATCGCCGGTTTCGCCGGGCATCGATCATCATTCGACATTCGACCACCCCAGACCGGTCTCGACATAGACATCCTCTCGCGGCGGGCACGGATTCGGATCGTCGAGGCTGCACACCGTCACATCGATCTTGCCCGGGCGCTTGTCGTTTTGAAACGCGATCGGCGTACCGCAACGCTCGCAGAACCAGCGCGTGCCATGATTCGACGACTGCAGTATGGCGGGCGCGCCTACGATCAACTCGAACTGCTCGCTCGTCAACAAGATCCAGGTTACGAATGGCGCCCCGCTCGTCCTGCGGCAAATGCTGCAGTGACAATTCACGACGTGACTTTCGCCGGCCTCGATTTCGTA
>CAZISL010000222.1:0-7250 GCA_964541975.1 uncultured Chromatiaceae bacterium
TCGATGCCGCTGGACTCGGCCCGGTTGCACCATTCCTTGAGCTGCCCGACGAGCCTATCATTGCTGACGTTCGCCTGGTTCCAGAGATCCAGCAACTGCTGGCGGTATTCGTAGACGGTCCGCAGCGCGGCGTTGTCTTCCAGCAGGTTCGCGAGCTTCGCTTTCGCTGCGTCGTCAAGAACGACCGGTCCGGCAACGAGCAGCTTGCGGGCGCGTTGCAGGACGTGGTCTTCGCGATGCTTGCGCTTCTCTTTACGAAACACCGGCAGCGTGACCTTGCGCGTGTAGTCGCGCAGGACGTGCATACGATTCTGCATGACGGCGGTCAGCGTCTGGATATCGACCTGCCGCGGACTGGGGGACAGAGCGGGCGTCGGGACGACGCGGCGTACCTTGCAGAGACCGAGCGGTCTCATCATCGAGATGTAAAGCCAGCCGATGTCGAACTCGTACCAGCGCACGGAAAATTTGGACGAGGTCGGGAACGCGTGATGATTGTTGTGCAGCTCCTCGCCGCCGATCAGGATCGCGATCGGCGTCAGGTTCGTCGACGTGTCGTCGGACTCGAAGTTGCGGTAGCCCTTGGCGTGCCCGAGGCCGTTGATGACGCCGGCCGCGAAGACCGGCATTGCCAGCATCTGGATTGCGAAGATCGTGATGCCGATGACGCCGAATAAAATCACGTCGATCGCCAGCGTCGAGAGCAGGCCAAGCCAGCTGTGCGGCGCGTATATCTTGCGCTCGATCCAGTCGTCGGGCGTGCCACGGCCATATTTCTCCAGCGTTTGTTCGTTCGCCGCTTCTTCGCGATAGAGTTCCGCGCCTTCGGTCAGGACTTTCTTCAGGCCAAAGACCTTGGGGCTATGCGGATCGCCCTCGCGCTCGACCATCGCGTGATGCTTGCGGTGGATAGCCACCCACTCTTTCGTCACCATGCCGGATGTCATCCAGATCCACAGGCGGAAAAAGTGCCGCAGCACCGGGTGCAGGTCGATCGAGCGATGCGCCTGGTCGCGGTGCAGGTAGAGGGTCACGCCCATCATCGAAATCTGGACCATCAGGAAGGCGACCAGAATGAGTCCCAGAACAGTGAGATTCAGTAACCCGCCGTCCAGAAATTCGAGAATTCGGTCCATACACTTGCGTCCCAATAGAGTCGACAACGACTATAGCCGAACCCCGCAATCACTCCAAGGAATCACCGCCAGAATGGGTGGTTCACGCAACCCGCCGTCAGGCATGTAATCGACTGAAAACTATGCATACTTTAGCTGTAATACGGCGAATGCCCGACTGTCGGACGGCTAACACAAATGCCTGAATTACCCGAAGTCGAGACGACGCGGCGAGGCATCGCGCCGCGCCTGGAAGGGGCGCGGGTCGAACGCGTCGTCGTGCGCGAGCGGCGGCTGCGCTGGCCGGTTTCAGCGGATCTGGAGGAGCGCCTGAGCGGCGAGACCATCGACTCCGTGGACCGCCGGGCCAAATACCTGTTGCTGCGAACGGCGCGCGGCACGCTGATCGCCCACCTCGGCATGTCCGGCAGCATGCGCTTCGTAACGCCTGAAATTGAGCCGAAAAAGCACGATCATGTCGACATATGTACGGATTCGGGCGACATCCTTCGATTCAACGACCCGCGACGATTCGGCTGCATGCTGTGGACCGGGGACCCGCCCGAAGAGCATCCGTTGCTGGCCGGCCTCGGACCGGAGCCGCTTGGGGACGAATTCGATGGCGCGCATCTACACGCGAGCGCCCGGGGCCGCCGCGTCGCGATCAAGCAGCACATCATGAACGCGAGCGTCGTCGTCGGCGTCGGCAACATCTATGCGAGCGAATCGCTGTTTCGCGCCGGCATCCATCCGAAACGCGCGGCCGGACGCGTGTCACTGGCGAGGATGGAAAGCCTGGCGAATTCGATCAGGGAGGTGCTTGACGAGTCGATCCGTTTCGGCGGCACGACGCTGCGCGATTTCTACAGTGGCGAGGGCAAGCCGGGTTACTTCCGGCACGAACTCCGCGTGTACGGGCGCGCCGACGAGCGCTGCGTGAAATGCAGCCAGCCGATTAGACAGGCCGTCCTCGGCCAGCGGTCGACTTTTTATTGCATCAACTGCCAGACGTGACTGGCGTCTGACTAGTAGACCCGGCCCTCGATCTTCGCCCGCGGATCCGTCGCTGCGTCGACGTCGCCGGTGTCGAAGTCCCAGGTCACCACGTTCATGTTGCCGTATGGACGCCTGACCTCCTGGACAACATGCCCCATTTCCTCGAGTCGCGCCTGTTCACCTTCGGCCAGGGCACCCGACTCGAACGAAATTGCGTCCGGTAGGAACTGATGATGGAAACGTTTTGACCCGACTATTTCTTCGGCGGTCGCGCCGTTCATCCATTCCATGCTCGCCAGAAACACCATGGAGATGATGCGGCTGCCGCCGGGCGTGCCGACAATCGCGACACCACGATCGGACTCCAGGAACGTCGGCGACATGCTGGACAACGGTCGCTTGCCGGGGACGATTGCGTTGGCGCGCGAGCCGACGAGTTCATAGTTGTTCGCCGCCATCGGTTTGACCGCGAAATCGTCCATCTCGTTATTCAGGATGACGCCGGTCCCAGGGACCATGAAGCCGGACCCGTACCAGGTGTTTACCGTCATCGTTCCGGCCACGCGATTGCCGTTCTCGTCGATGATCGAGAAATGCGTCGTATCGTTGCCCTTCGGACCGTCGGCGGAAACGCCTGCCAGCATGTCGCTGGGCGTCGCACGATCCGTGCGAATCGATACGCGCTGACCCGCGGCATAGTCGGAATTCATCAGGCGTTCGACCGGAACATCGACGAAGTCCGCATCGCCGAGATACACGGCGCGATCGTGAAACGCCCGCCGCATCGATTCGGCGATCAGGTGCTTGCGCGTCGCGCTGTCGACGTCGTCGAGGTCGTAACCATCGAGGATGTTGAGCATATTCGCGATCGCGATACCCCCTGACGAGGGCGGCGGCGCCGAGATGATTCGCGTGCCGCGGTACTCGAATGTCAGCGGCTCTCGCTCGATGACGCGGTAGGCATCGAAGTCTTCGAGTGACCAGATGCCGCCGGCGTCACGGTTGCCGGAGACCAGGAGTTCCGCTGTCTGGCCGTGATAGAACTCGCGCGTGCCGCCGTCCGCGAATCGTTTTAGCGTGTTGGCGAGATCCGGCTGTCGCAGCACGTCCCCCTCTGCAGGCAGCTCGCCATCCGGATAGTAAACCGCTCCAAGCGCAGGCCAGCGATCCGTCGTCTTGCGGCGGAACGTCAAACCGAGGAGCAGGCGACGATGCACCGGGAAGCCTTCTTCGGCCAAGCGTATCGCCGGCTCAAGCGTCCGCTTGAGCGGCAGACGGCCATAGCGCTGCGCTAAATGTTCCAGGCCCGCTGCCTGGCCGGGAATACCCGCTGCGAGCGGCCCGTTCAACGACGCCCCCTTGATCGGCTCACCCCGCTCATCTAGATACATCTTTTCGGTCGCTTTCTTCGGCGCGACTTCGCGCGCATCGACGAACACGTTGCGGTTGTCGTCAGCGAAGTGCAGTAACCAGAACGCACCGCCACCGAGTCCGGATGCATAGGGCTCGACAACGCCGAGCACGCCGCTGACGGCGACAGCCGCGTCGAAGGCATTGCCGCCGGCCTCGAGGATCTCGTAACCGGCCTGCGTCGCGAGCGGGTGCGCCGACGCGATCGCGGCCCTGCCAGGGACCTCTGGCGCAGTGGCTACCGCGCTGACGAGCAGCAGCACCACGACGAAAACATGGATCAGGTAGTTTTTCATGCGTCGGTTCTAGTGATTCAGGTCACGCAACGCGCGCACGACCTTCGGATGAACGAACTTGCTAACATCCCCGCCGAGCGACGCAATCTCGCGCACCAGCGATGATGACAGGAAACTGTATTCGTCCGTCGGCGTCATGAACACCGTTTCGACGTTTTCCTGCAGGTGCCGGTTCATGCTCGCGAGTTGAAACTCGTACTCGAAATCGGACACAGCGCGCAGACCGCGGATAATGATGCCTAGCTGGTTCTCCATCGCGTATTCGACCGTCAGGCCCTCGTAACCGTCGACGCTGACATTCGGTAAGTCGGCCAGCACGATGCGGGCGAGTTCGGTGCGCTGCTCGAGGTCGAACGTCGGTGTCTTGCCAGGACTGGCGGCGATCGCGACGACCACCCGGTCGAACAGGCGCGACACACGCCTGACAAGCTCAAAATGTCCGTTGGTAATCGGGTCGAAGGTACCCGGATACATTGCACCGACTGTCAATCGCCCACCCTCAAGAATGCTCTACTGTGAATCAGCCTCTTTTCGCCAGCGCGTAGCGCACCTGGCCGGCCGTCTTGTCGCGGTCTACGACCCAACCAGGCGGCAAGGCCGGCAGGTCGTCGTGACGGCTCATCTCAAGGTAGATCCTTGCCCCGTCCGCAAGCCAGCCGCTTCCCAGCAGTGTACACAATATTGACAGGTCGAATTCCCCGAACGGCGGGTCGAGCCAGACGATATCGAAGGCTCGGGGTTCGCCGCGAAGGTACCTGAGCGCGTCGGCCGCGACGACGGTCGCGCCGTCACACGCGAGGTGCTCGATGCTGTCGCGTAAATGGGCGACAACGGCAGGATCCTTCTCGACGAAGACAGTTTCGCCGGCTCCGCGGGACAGAGCCTCGAGACCGAGGGCGCCGGAACCGGCGAACAGATCCAGGCACCGCGCGCCGTCGATGATCGGCGCGAGCCAGTTGAACAGCGTTTCACGCACACGGTCGCCGGTCGGCCGTACGACCGTGCCGAACGGCAAATCGATCCGGCGCCCACGCCAGGATCCGCCGATGATGCGCAGCTGCCCGGGGCGGCCAGGTTTTCTACTCTTGCCCATGATTGCGATTCTGAACAAATTCGCGGCACTTCGCATTATTCGGGCCCGGGATCGAGTGGCACCGGTTGTTCATTTGGCGTTCGAAATGGGTACCATGCCCGCCATGTCGACGAAGTCAAAGGAACAGAAAGGGCGCTTCTTCGGGCGCCTGCGCGAGAAACTCGGCGACGGCAAGGGCCTGAAACTGTCCCTGAGCCTGACCGGACGAAAGCTCGATGCCGAACTCGAGGAAGAACTCGAAACGCAGTTACTACTCGCCGATGTCGGCATCGAGGCATCTGAACGCATCGTGGGTTCTCTGAAGAAGCGAATCGGCGGCAAGGCGATCGGCGACGAAGCCCAGGTTCGCGAAGGTCTGCGGCAGGCGATTGCGGAGATGTTGCGGTCTCACGCGCGACCGCTCGAGATTCCGCCAAACCGCCGCCCGTTCCTGCTGTTGGTGGTCGGCGTCAATGGCTCGGGAAAAACGACCACGATCGGCAAACTCGCCAAAAAGCTCCAGGAACAGGGCCTGACGGTCATGCTCGCGGCCGGCGATACGTTTCGCGCGGCAGCGATCGAACAGTTGCAGACATGGGGAGAACGCAACGATATTCCCGTCGTCGCGCAGGAGCCCGGCGCGGACCCGGCCGCCGTCGTGTTCGATGCTTTCGAGTCAGCGAAGGCGCGCAATATCGACGTCGTCCTGGCAGACACCGCCGGCCGATTACAGAATAAGTCCGGGCTGATGCAGGAGCTTGCGAAAGTCGTGCGCGTCGCAAAGCGGCTGGACCCGGACGCTCCGCACGAAACCATGCTCGTCCTCGACGCCAGCCTCGGCCAGAACGCCGTCAACCAGGCCGTCGAATTCCACGATACGGTCGGCCTGACCGGCATCACGATGACCAAGCTCGACGGCGGCGGCAAGGGCGGGGTGCTGCTCTCGATCGCGGAGCGCCTCGATATTCCGTTTCGTTACATCGGCGTCGGCGAAGGTATCGACGACTTGGGTGTGTTTGACGCCGACCAGTTTGCCGCCGCCTTGACGGACACCGGCGGCTGATCGGCGGGGCGAGATCATGATCCGATTCGACAACGTCACGAAGCGTTACGATCGCGGCCGCGAGGCGCTCAGCAACGTGACACTCGAGATCGGCGCCGGCGAGTTGATCTTCCTGACGGGCCATTCCGGCGCGGGCAAGAGCACGCTCCTGAAACTCATCGCGCTGATCGAGCGGCCGACGCGGGGGCAGGTGTTGTTCGAGGGCCGCAATATCGGCCGCTTGTCGAATCGGGCCATCCCGAGGCACCGACGACAGATCGGCATGGTGTTCCAGGATCACAAACTCCTCGAGGACCGGACGGTGGCCGAGAACATCGCGTTGCCGATGATTATCGCCGGTTACTCGCAGCGTGAGATGCGCGGTCGCGTGCGCGCCGCGCTGGATCATGTCGGGCTACTGGACATGGAGAAAAAGACGCCGTCGATGCTGTCGACTGGAGAACAGCAGCGCGTTGGTATCGCGCGCGCGGTCGTTGCCCGCCCGAAACTGCTGATTGCGGATGAGCCGACCGGCAACCTCGACCCGGAACTCTCTCTCGACATCATGAACCTGTTCAGCCGCTTCAACGAGGTTGGCGTTACGATGCTGATCGCGACGCACGACATAGAGTTAGTGAATCGCCTGGGCGGTCGGCGCGTCGTGCTCGACGAAGGCAAGGTCGAGTCGGAAGGTTCGAGCGTATCCGATCACCGGAGCGGCCCGTGAACAAGCTCCGAACCTACCTGGCGCGTCATGCGCAGAATTGCATCGGAGCGCTCGGGGCAATGACCCGCCAGCCGGTTGCGAGTTCGCTGACCGTTGCCGTAATCGGTATCGCACTGGCGATGCCGTCGGCGCTCAACGTCATCGTGCAGAGCGGCCGAGCCGTCGCCGGCGGCTGGGACGACGTGCGCGACTTCTCGGTTTATCTGCGGCCGGATGCATCGATCGACCAGGCGATCAGACTTCGAGATCAACTGGGCGAAAGCAGGATCATCGATTCAGCGCGGCTGATTTCGGCCGACGATGCGCTGATCGAGTTTCAGAGCGACCCGGAGTTCGGCAGCCTGCTCGCAGCGCTCGACAGTAACCCATTGCCCCACACGATCGTCGTCCGCCCATCAGAGGACGCGGCCGCTATCGATTTGCAGGAGCTCGAAGCGGGGCTGTCGAAACGAACCGACGTGGACCTCGTCAAACTCGATACGGACTGGGTCAAGCGCTTGAACGCGATGCTCGACCTGGCGCGACGCGGAGTCCTGATCGCGGCGATCATGCTGGTCGGCGCGGTCATTGTCATCATCGGCAATACGATTCG
>CAZISL010000223.1:0-5124 GCA_964541975.1 uncultured Chromatiaceae bacterium
TGCCGAGGCGGTCGCCGCCGGCGAGGCCTGATCCTGATCGCGGCGCGGCCCGCACCGGGCGCGAGTTTCAGGCGGATCCACGCTACAATCCCGGTCCGCTGTTGAAGACGGACGCAGACAAGCCAGGTTTGTCGCCGAGAAATAAGGCGATGGACCTGCTTGCGCGCCGTGAACATTCGGCGAAAGAGCTGCGCACCAAGTTGCTGGCGCGTGAGTTCGACCGGGACGAGGTCGACGCGGCCATCGAGCGGCTGATCGAGGATGGATTGCTCAGCGACGAGCGTTTCGCGGCAGCATTCGTCGCGTCGCGGGTCCGCAAGGGACAGGGCCCGCTGCGCATTCGCGGTGAACTCGAACAGCGCGGCGTGGTGGACGGCCTGATCGAGGCGAGTCTCGGGCGCGTGGACGTGGACTGGAACGAAGTCGCACGCGACGTCCACGATCGCAAATACGGAGGCGCGGCGCCGGCGGACTACCACGAGCGGGCGCGACGCAGCAGGTTTCTGCAATACCGGGGATTCACCGGCGAGCAGATTCGTTACGCCTGCGCCGCTGGCGACGACGACAACTGATTAATGAGCCCGAGCCGATGCCGGGCGATTGAGCCGGATCGATGAATACCTCGGAACTCAGACAACTCTTCCTGGTTTACTTTGCCGAACAGGGCCATCGGGTGGTGCGCAGCTCCTCGCTGGTGCCCGGTAACGACCCGACGCTGCTGTTCACGAACGCCGGCATGGTGCAGTTCAAGGACGTGTTCCTGGGCCAGGACCAGCGCGACTACGTGCGCGCGGCCAGCTCGCAGCGCTGCGTGCGCGCGGGGGGCAAGCACAATGACCTCGAGAACGTCGGCTACACGGCCCGGCACCACACGTTCTTCGAGATGCTCGGGAACTTCAGTTTCGGCGACTACTTCAAGCGCGAGGCGATCAACTACGGGTGGGAGTTCATCACCCAGCGCCTCGGCATTCCGGCGGAAAAACTCTGGATCACCGTCTACGAGGATGACGACGAGGCCGCCGATATCTGGCTGAACGAGGTCGGCATCGATCCCGAACGCTTCGGTCGCCTCGGCGCGAAGGATAACTTCTGGGCGATGGGCGACACGGGTCCGTGCGGCCCGTGCACGGAGATCTTCTACGATCACGGCCCGGACGTGCCGGGCGGACCGCCCGGATCGCCGGACGAGGACGGCGACCGGTACGTCGAGATCTGGAATCTCGTCTTCATGCAGTACGACCGTGACGCCGACGGCGACCTGAAGCCGTTGCCGAAGCCGTCGGTCGACACCGGCATGGGGCTCGAGCGCATCGCCGCGGTCATGCAGGGCGTCCACAGCAACTACGAGATCGACCTGTTCGCCGCGTTGATTCGCAAGGCTGCCGAGATCGCCGGCATCGACGATTTCGGCAACAACTCGCTCAAGGTGATTGCCGATCACATTCGCGCCAGCGCCTTCCTGATCCTCGACGGTGTTCTGCCCGGTAACGAGGGACGCAGCTATGTGTTGCGTCGGATCATTCGCCGCGCGCTGCGCCATGGCTACGACCTGGGAATCCAGGAGCCGTTCTTCCACAAGCTCGTCGGCACGCTGTGCGACGAAATGGGCGACGCCTATCCGGAGCTGGCCGAGGCCGCGCCGCGTATCGAAAAGGCGCTGCTCAAAGAGGAGGAACAGTTTGAGCGAACCCTGAGCCGCGGCATGAAGATCCTCGAGGCCGCACTCGCCGATGTCGAAGACGGCGCGCTGGCCGGCGACATCGTATTCAAGCTCTACGACACGTACGGTTTCCCGGCCGATATGACGGCGGACATCGCGCGGGCGCGCAATATCGAGATCGACCAGGCCGGCTATGAAGCCGCACTGGCGCGACAGCGCAAGCGATCGCAGGACAGAGGCACGTTCGACGTCGACATGACGGCGGGCCTGCAGCTGGACTACGCCACGGAGTTCGTCGGTTACGACGGTCTCGAGGGCGACGGCAAGGTCCTTGCGATCGTCTCCGGCGACCAACTCGTCGACGGACTCAGCGAGGGCGAATCCGGCGCGATCGTGCTGGACCGGACGCCGTTCTATGCGGAGAGCGGCGGCCAGGTCGGCGACCGCGGCATCGTCCGCCTCACGCGGGGCGGCATTTTCCGCGTGACCGACACGCAGAAGAGCGGATCTGCATTCCTGCATGTCGGCACAGTAGAACTGGGTCAGGTAAAAGTGGGCGATGAGGTGCCGGCCGAGGTCGACGCCGAAGCGCGCCGTGCGACCGTGCTCAATCATTCGGCGACGCACTTGCTGCACGCGGCGCTGCGCGAGGTGCTCGGCACGGGTGTCGCGCAGAAGGGCTCGCTGGTCGCGCCCGATCGACTGCGGTTCGACTTCTCGCACGACGCGCCGGTCACCGCCACAGAACTCCGGCGCATCGAACAGCGCGTCAACGAGCAGGTCCGGGTCAATGCATCCGCGGATACGGCGGTGATGAGTTATGACGACGCGATCAAGAGCGGTGCGACGGCGCTGTTCGGCGAGAAATACGGCGATAGCGTCCGCGTCCTGAAGATCGGTGAGTTCTCGACCGAACTATGCGGCGGCACGCACGTGGATCGCGCCGGCGACATCGGCCTGTTCAAGATCGTCTCGGAAGGCGGCATCGCCGCGGGCGTGCGCCGTATCGAAGCCGTCACCGGCCAACTCGCACTCGAGCAAGTCGAGGAGACCCAGACTCTGATCGGCCGGCTGGCAGACCTGGTCAAGGGTGGGCCGTCCGACCTCGAGACGAAGGTCGAGCACCTGCTCGCGCGCAATCGTTCGCTCGAGAAGGACAACCAGCAGCTCATGCAAAAGCTGGCTTCCGGCGGCGGGCGCGACATCACGGCCGACGCAAAGGATATCGGCGGCATCCGCGTGCTCGTGAATCGCCTCGACGACGGCATGGATCAGAAGGTCCTGCGCGACGCGATCGACAAGGCCAAGGACAAGCTCGGCACGGCCGTGGTCGTATTCGGTTCTGCGACCGAGGACGGCAAGGTGCGTCTCGCCGCCGGCGTCACGAAGGACGTGACGGACCGGATCCGCGCCGGCGATCTCGTCAATGAGGTGGCCCAGCGGGTCGGCGGCAAGGGCGGGGGCCGCCCGGACTTCGCTCAGGCTGGCGGCAACGACGCCGGGGCGCTCAACGACGCGCTGGCCGCCGTGCCCGGCTGGATCCAGGCGCAGCTCGGCTAAGCTTCGCGTGCGCATGCGCACGCCGCTGCTACCATCCACTGTCCCGGCGCGGAGGTCGATCCCGTTCTGGAAACATCCCACTAGTAATTCGATCGAAAGCTGAGTTAGAATCAGGTTGCTAAACAGTGGCTTAGGAGTAGCTGCTCAATAATAAATAAGCCCGGCATCGGTGCAATCAAAGCGCTGCGGAAGGGCCCTGGGCATTGATCCAAGTTTCACGCGACCTGCATCGATCGTTTTCAAATGGATCTTTGCGAACGCGGTGCAAAGCTGGAACGCGGATATTTGTTTGGCAACGGACGCCCCATGGATGGGCGATGACGGACAAAAAAAACTAAAAAGCTGGGGGGCTTGGGTCATGCTGATTCTGACTAGGCGAGTGGGAGAGACCGTCGTCATCGGTGACGATGTGGATGTCACGGTGCTGGGTGTGAAAGGCAACCAGGTGCGGCTGGGCGTCAAGGCGCCGAAGGAAATCGCCGTGCACCGGGAAGAAATCTACGAACGGATCTGCCGCGAGCAGAAATCCAACGGCAACGGGTCCGCTGTCGAGCCCGGCGTCGGGGAAGTCATCAACGAGTAGGGTGCTCGGCCAGGCCGTCGAGACGCTCGCCGGATCTCGCGGAGCAGCGCCGACGATGCGGCGAAAATCCCCCTTCTGATCAACCCATGAATCGGGTAAGGTATGGCGCCCGGCGCCGGCGCGCGCCGGCCGTATACGGCCGAATTCGGAGAGATGGCTGAGTGGTCGAAAGCGCTCCCCTGCTAAGGGAGTAAGGGTTAAAAGCCCTTCGAGGGTTCGAATCCCTCTCTCTCCGCCAGTCAATAAAAAACGCCCCCTTGCGGGGCGTTTTTTATTGACCGGTGGATGGGGATGGAGATTCTAGAACCCTTTGGTTCGACTCGGGTCCACCAGATGCAACGCGCAGCGGTGCAGCTGGTGGGGAGAGAACGTCGCGCGAAGCGCGACGGCCCCGAAGGGGTGAGCCGCCGTAGGCGGCGAATAATCCCTCTCTCTCCGCCAGTCAACAAAAAACGCCCCCTTGTGGGGCGTTTTTTCGTTGACCAGTAGAGGCGGGTAGATGAGAAGCCCGCGCTGCGCCAGCGCGTATCAGTTATGTTGCGCCCGCATCCGTGATGCGTTATTCCACTCCGAAAATCCGATCGATCTCGTGTATTCGGCGGCCAGCGCATGTAGGTGGGGGTTGAAGTTGACCAGGTCGCCGATGGCCAGATCACGTCTGCCAAAACCGTGACACCGGTTGGGATAGTCTCTATAAGCAGCTGTTAAATTCACGACGTTCGGGCCCACTCCGCGACTATCCCGGCCCGCGTTCGATCCAATGCAAGAGAAATAGGAATTTTGATCAGAGGCAACTCGTCAACGGACTGCGATGCGCACTGCACTTAGCCTTATTTTCTTTCTTTCCGGGGTGTCGGCGCTCGTCTACGAAACCCTGTGGTTTCGTCTTGCGGGGCTATCGCTCGGGAACAGCGTGTGGAGCGTGAGCCTCGTACTGGCAGCCTTCATGGGTGGGATCGCGCTCGGCAATGCCCTGATGGCCAGGTTTGGACGCCTGGTCTCACGACCGCTCATGCTCTATGTCGTCCTGGAGATCGCCATCGGTCTCGCCGGTATAGCGGTCGTCATTGCGCTACCCCAGTTTCCGGGCTTCCTCGGTCCGCTGCTGGGTAATTTGATCGAGACACAGTGGCTGCTCAACCTGGTTCGCCTGGCAATCGCGTTCGCGGTGCTGGTGATTCCGGCGACGGCCATGGGGGCCACGCTGCCGGTCCTGGCACAGGCGCTGTCGCGAATCGAAACGAACTTCGGTGCGATCCTCGGGCAACTCTACGGTTGGAATACGCTCGGCGCCATGTTGGGAGCCATCGCCACTGAAGTG
>CAZISL010000224.1:0-8944 GCA_964541975.1 uncultured Chromatiaceae bacterium
TACCGAACGCCAGCGTCTCCGGCCGAGCGTCGAGCGCGTACTCGATGCGCGCCCGGATGACGGTCTCCTCCTGGCCCTCCTCGACCTCGATCGGCTCACCGGTGATCGGGTCGCGCCGGACGCGCGTCTCGGGGCCGATCGCTGTCACCCGTCCATAGAGGAGCTTCCGGTCATCGGGCGCGATGACGAAATCCTGCTCGAAGAACTTTTGCAGGCGCGCGCGCAGCGGCTCGGGTTCATATCCCATATCGACGTAGATCGGATCGGGCAGCAGATTGCGGAACGCCGGCAGGTCGGCGAGCCCGATCTCGAGTTCGACGACGACGCCCTCGTCGACGTAGATCTCCGCGATCGTGCTCGCGAACATGGCCTGCGTGCGGACGATCGCATCCGCGAATACCGGTTGGCAGCAGAGCGCCGTTAGCAGGATGAGGGCCGTGCGCAGCACTCTCATAGCATCGCTTCCATGTTGCCGAGGTTTGCGCGCATGCACGCGAGATAGTCGCCGTCTTCCGGCCGATTGGCGCAGGGATCGTAGACGACGTTAGAGACGCCCAGCGCTTCGAGGCGCCCGAGGGTCTCCGGCATGGGTTCCACCTCCCAGATCAGGATCCTGGCGGGATGGGTTGCCAGCACCTCTGCGAGGCTCTTCAGATCCGCGTCGGTCAGCACCTGATCGGGTTCCCAGTGCAGCGACCCGGCGTTCAGCTCGTAACGCCGCTCGAGGTATTGATAGACCGGATGCGAGAACAGCACCGGCTGACCGCCGAGCATGGCGAAGACGGCCCGCAAACCGTCCTCGATGTCGCTCAGATCCGCGGCGAGCTCGGCGTAGCGCGAGCGGAAACCATCCTCGTTATCAGGCCGCGCCTCGATCAGGGCGTCGCGCACCGCAGCCGCCTGCAGCGCGGCGAGCGTCGGATCGAGCCAGGTCGTGAAGGCGACATCCCCGTGATCGTGCTCGCCCTCGGGGCCATGAGTATGCGTGACGGCATCATCGACGGTCAGGTAGCGATCGGCGAATTTGGCCGAGGTGTCGACGAGCTTCCCTGCCGGTAGCGTCGCGCGACCGACCCAGGCCGCATAGCCGGCGCCGTTCAGCAGAATAAGGTCAGCGCCCTGATAACTGGTAATCGTCGCCGCGTCGGGAGACCAGGTAGCGGGATCGACACCCGCCGGGACAGGCAGGTGCACGTCGACGGCATCGCCGCCAATGCGTTCGGCGAAATACGCGAGCGGATAGTTGACCGCGCAGACGACGAGCGGGCCGGGCGGCGTCGCGGCACTCGTCGACGCATCCGGTGCGGGCGATTCGGCGCACCCGCCAACGAGCGCGCCGAATGCCAGCAGGATCAGTCCGGCCGCTACCCTTCCGGGACTACCAGCCGATGTTGGCACCGAGGAACAGGATCCGGTTCGTCGAGTACTTGCCGACGACCGTACCCCAGTCGCCCCCATTATTGATCTCACCATCGCCGTAGTCCGCGTAAGTCAGCACGGCGCCGAGCTTGACGCGTTTCGGAAATGCATAGTTCGTGCCGATCGACAGCCGCAATTGCTTGTCGATGGGCATGTCGGCCGTGCGCTTGGCAGCACTGGTCGGGCTCGTGTCGTACGCCGCGCCGATGTAGTGGGTCCAAGGTCCGGCGGTGCGCCAACGCAGACCGAGGGCGAATTTCCACGTGTCCTTCCAGTCCCGCTCGAGGGCCCCCGTGCCTGCGTCGGTCGAAATCAGGAGATTGTCGAATGCGGCCCAGTTTTCCCAAGCCACCGAAGCCAGCAGCGTCAGGCGGTCGCCGATGTCGGATGAGCCCCACAGTCGAATCGTCTGCACGAACGGGATCGTGACGTCGGCCGAATTGATCGGCAGCGGCAGCGGGTTCCCCATCGGCCCCGTGACGCCGAGATCGCTGGTGAAACTCAGTTTGTTCTCGCCCTGGTAGGCCGCGCCCAAGCGCAACCGGTCGGTCGCCTCCCACAACACCGACAGCGACACGGTCGCGCTGACGTCGTCGCCGTTGCTGATGCTCGCGACGGCGTCGGTCGCCGGCACGTTGAGCGGATTGGACAGCAGCGGAACGGACACGTCGAGATCGAGCGAGCCGATCTGGATCGGTATCGCGAATCCAACGGACCACTTCTCGTTGATGCGCCACGCCGCGGACGGTGACAGGTTGACCGTCAGCAGATCGACCTTGGTCGACCAGTAGCGCCCGACGAAATCGTTCGCATTCGAAATACCGCTCTGGTAATCCAGCGCGGCCGCCGAAATGGAATTCAGCGCGAAGCCGAAACCGAAATTTTCGTTCAGGCGCCGCGCCCAGAAGAACCCGCCGCCGACGGCGCTGACGCCGGCGTCGCCGCCGTTGCCGGCACCCGCCGCGAGGGGCGGAACCGTCGTGCCGCCGGAACCCGACTGCTTGCTGAACTTGGCCGAAGGGTCGACGTACAGCGCCGAAATCATCCAGTTGTTCTTACCCGGCTCCAGCAGCATGATGCCGGCCGGATTGTGGAATGCCGTCGACGCGTCCTCGGCCAGCACGCCCGAGCCCGCCCCCGCGGCGCCCTGCGCCGGCGTGCCGAACTCCGAGATATAGAGGCCGCCGGCGAGAACGGTCCCCGCGGGGACAAGGCACGCAAGCAGAGCCGCGACTGCGCCAAGGCGCAATGGTTTCATCAGGTCCATCGGATTTCCTTCTTATTATTAGCCTGGCTTATTACCTGGCTGCTTATTCGCAGAGTATGTTTGCCTTGGCCGTCGCCAGTTCGAGCGCTTCCTTGGTCGTCGCATCGAGCAACTCGCGCTTGGCCGCGGCGCACTTGTCGGCGTCATCAACGAACTCCGACTGCACATCGGGTGATGCAACAACTTCCGGACGTTCACATGCCAGCGGGTCCTGGCGCCGAATGTTGGCCATGTCACCCGACTGCTCGACGGTGACGCAGTCACCGATCTGGATCTGGGTCTGGTCGCTGACGACGACGATGACGCTGCCGTCACCCACGCGGACCGCGTACTGCATGCCCTCGGATTTGCCGCTCGACGACAGTGCGGCGCCGGCGGCGCCGCCGATGACCGCGTTACGCCGGCTCTTTTTCTTGCTGCTGCCGCTGGCGTAGCCGAGCGTGCCGCCGACCGCCGCGCCTTTGCCGCCCCCGGTGGACTGCAGCGTCACGCGTTCCGCGCTCTGCACGACGCCGAGCGTGACGGTCGCATTCTGACCGGCCTTCTGAGCGGACGCGGAAAAACTGACCGACAGGCCGAGAGCGATCGAGATAGATATCCAGTGTTTCATTCTTAACTCCAACGGGCGGCCGACGCGGACCGGGCATTCACAAGGGCGATCCATTATCCAGCAAATAACGGGCAATTCAATTGACGATCGCGCCCGCCGCCGATAATGGCAACCGACTGATTATAGTGAGAATTTGGAGCTTCAATAGCGCTTGGGCACGTAGCGACGGCCGCGCATCGTCGCCTCGTCGTCATACTTGTGTTCCTTCGAGCGCTTCGGCAGCTCGATGGTCTCGCCGTCAAGATCTTCGTAGGGAATCACGCTCAGCAGGTGGGAGATACAGTTCAGGCGCGCCTCCTTCTTGTCGTTTGCCTTGACGACATACCACGGCGCGTGCGCCGTATCCGTCACGTCGAACATCCGGTCGCGAGCGAGTGAATATTCATACCAACGGCGCCGGGCCTCGAGATCCATCGGGCTCAGCTTCCATTGCTTGGTCGGCTCAGCGATCCGCTTCTCGAAACGCTCCTGCTGCTCCTTGCTGCTGACCTCGAGCCAGTACTTGATGAGGATGATGCCGTCGTCGACGAGCGTGCGCTCGAATCCGGGCACGACACGCAGGAACTGCTCGCGCTCCTCTTCCGTACAGAAACCCATGACGACCTCGACACCCGCCCGGTTGTACCAGCTGCGGTCGAACAGGACGACCTCGCCGGCGGCGGGCAATTGTTCCACGTAGCGCTGAAAATACCATTGCGTCTTCTGCCGGTCGGATGGTTTCGGCAGCGCGACCGTGCGAAACACGCGTGGACTCACGCTCTCGGAAATGCGGCGAATCGTGCCGCCTTTGCCGGCCGCGTCGCGGCCCTCGAAGATGACGACGACGCGCGCGCCGGTCTCGGTCACCCATCGCTGCAACTCGTTCAGCTCGATCTGCAGCGCGTACAGGCTTGCTTCGTATTCTTTCTTATCCATGACGAGGTCCGTTTTCTGGCGCGATCAACCGACTATAGAGTGCGACAAAAACGCAGGCAATTCGCCTCGTTTCAGGCTCTGTGCTAGGTTGATGCCAAACCGGGGGGCGCCACGAACGGCGCGCAGAAAAACAACGGCGATGTCCAACGCAACTCTCGCAGTCGATGCCTCGACCGGAGGCGGTATTACCGTATCGCTCGCCGGCAACTGGCTGCTGGGTGGAAACCTGCCCGGACCCGACCCGGTCCTCGACAGGCTGCGACAGCAACCGAGGCCCGCCGGCGTTGCGTTCGACACCCGGGGCCTCGAGGACTGGGATACGGGGCTGATCACGACCGTGATCAACATAGCGCGCAGCGCCGAGGCGAACGGTGTCGCGATCGACCAGGCCGGCTTACCGGAGGGCGCGAGCAAGCTGATCGAACTGGCGTTCGCCGTCAAGGAGCGCGAGGGCGCAAGGCGCTCGGCGGAACAAACTTCGTTCCTCACGGAGGTCGGCGTGGCGACCCGCGACATCTGGCACACGTGTCTCGACATGGTCGAGTTCAGCGGCGAGGTCGTACTGTCGGTCGGCCGGTACCTGCAGGGCAAGGCGAAATACCTCGGCTCCGACTTCGTAGAGTACGTGCAGCAGGCCGGCGCCCAGGCACTCCCGATCGTCAGCCTGGTCAGCTTTCTGATCGGCATGATCTTCGCGTTCGTCGGCGTCATGCAGCTCCGCAATTTCGGTGCCGGGATCTATACGGCCGACCTCGTCGCTGTCGCGATGATCCGGGAGATGGCGCCGATCATGACGGCGATCATCATGGCCGGCCGAACCGGCGCGGCTTACGCGGCGCAACTCGGCACGATGAAGGTCAACGAGGAGATCGACGCACTGACCACGCTCGGGCTGGACCCGACGGACTTCCTCGTGCTGCCGCGCCTGATCGCGCTGATCATCATGATGCCGCTACTTACCATGTACAGCAGCCTGATGGGCATCCTCGGCGGCATGCTCGTCGCGATGTTCATGCTCGACGCCAGCTTCATTCAGTACGCGGTCCAGACGGTCGACTCGGTCGGGCTCAACGCGCTGTTCGGCGGCCTGTTCAAGTCCGTCGTCTACGGCAGCCTGGTCGCGGTGGCGGGCTGCCAGCAGGGCATGGCCTGCGGCAACAGCGCGATGGCCGTCGGCCAGGCGACCACCCGCGCCGTGGTCATGAGCATCGTGCTGATCGTTGTCGCAGCCAGCATTCTGACGGTCATCTACATCAACCTGGGCATCTGACGTGAACCCCAACGACGACACCCATATCGAGGCCCGCGACCTGACGATGGCCTACGGCGACTTCCTGATCCAGCAGGACCTGAACTTCACGATCAAACGCGGCGAGGTCTTCATCATCATGGGCGGCAGCGGCTGCGGCAAGAGCACGTTGCTGAAGATCATGATCGGGCTGAAGAGCCCGGCACAGGGCGACGTGATCTATGACGGCATAGCGTTCTGGGCGCAGTCAGACGAAAAACGCGAGCTGATGAAACAGAACTTCGGGACGTCATTCCAGGCCGGCGCGCTATGGAGCTCGATGACGCTCGCGGAGAATATCGCGCTGCCACTGTCTCAGTACACCGAGCTGACCGAGGCGGAGATGCGCGACGTCGCATCGTACAAGCTGATGCTCGTGGGTCTCGCCGGCTTCGAAGACTATTATCCGAACGAGATTTCGGGCGGCATGAAGAAGCGGGCCGCCCTCGCGCGTGCGATGGCGATGGACCCGGATATCCTGTTCTTCGACGAACCGTCTGCGGGTCTGGACCCGATCAGCGCGCGCCTGCTGGATGACCTGATACTGGAGCTTCGCGACACGTTGGACACAACGGTCGTCGTCGTCACCCATGAACTCGCCAGCATCTTCTCGATCGGCGACAATTCCGTCTTTCTCGATGCGGACACGAAGACCCAGCTGGCGACCGGCGATCCGCAGGAACTGCGCGACAATCACCCTAATTTTGTCGTCAGGAACTTCCTGCAGCGCGGTAATGCGGCCACGGAGACGAACGCGGCATGAGCAAGCAAACCAGTCCGACCCTGATCGGCGCGTTCGTGATTGGCGCGGTTGCACTGACCGCGATCGCCGTCGTTCTGTTCGGCGGTTCGGAGATCTTCAAGCAGAAGTTTAAATATGTCACTTACTTCGATCGCTCGGTAAAGGGGCTGCGGGTCGGCTCGAACGTATTGTTCAAGGGCGTGCGCGTCGGTTACGTAACCGATATCAGCGTCGTCGGGGACATCGAGACACTCGAATTCTCCATCCCGGTCATTTTCGAGATCCTGCCGGATGCCGCCCGCCTGATGCGCGGCAACGACGACCTTGGTCTGTTGTCGGAATTCGATGAGCTCAACGTCGGCCGGCTGGTCGATGCCGGACTGCGCGCGCAGTTGAACAGCGAGAGCCTGATTACCGGCCAGCTCGTCGTCGAACTCGACCTGGCGCCCGACACCGCAGCGGTGTTTCGCGGCCGCGACCTGCCGTATGACGAGATACCGAGCATCCCGTCCGACATCCAGCAGGCGATCGAAGACGTTCGAACGTTCATCAGCGAAGTCCAGACGTCCGTGGACGTTCGCGAGGTCATGGCGAACCTGCAGAATATCGCCGCCGGCATCGACAGGATCATCAACTCCGAGGAGGTCGAACGCATCGTCATGGGCGCGGATCAGTTCATCAACTCCACGGACACGCAGGAGCTGACGCGGGTCCTGCGCAGCGCCGGCGACGACCTGCGTGTCGTGCTCGGCGATGCGCGCAAACTGGTCAACAGCGCCGACAGCGAAGTGAAGGGGCTGGCGGACAAACTCGACCCGGCGTTGAAGAATCTCGACACCGCCATCGCGCAGGGCAACGAGGTCCTCGAGGGGCTGAACCGGCAGATCGGCGCGGACTCGGAAGCGCAATACGAACTCGTGAATACGCTGAACGAAATCCAGGGGGCCGCCCGCGCCCTGCGCGTGTTGCTGGAGTACTTGGAACAGCACCCGGAATCGATCGTCAGGGGTAAGCAGGAATGACGGGAATCGGCTTATGAAGCAGGAACGAATCTGGCCGCTGTTGACGGCATGTATCCTTTCGCTGTCGATCGCAGGCTGCGGCACGTCGGCGCCGGTGCGCTACTACGGGCTGGTGCCGGTCGAGACCGAGACGCGTTTCCCGGTCACCGAACAGTTCGTGATCTCCGTCGGCCCGGTTCGAATCGCCGAGTACCTGAACCGCTACCAGATCGTCACGCGGTCCGAAGACGTCAGCATGAAACTGGGCGACTACGATCGCTGGACGGAACCGTTGGCCAAGGCGTTCCAGCGCACGCTGACGGACAACCTGGCGACGTTGCTCGGCTCGGACCGCGTGCTGGAGTTCCCTGCGCAGAGCGCTCTCGACAGCGGTTACCAGCTACCGGCGCAGGTGACCCGATTCGACACGGACTCGACCGGAGCCGCCGTTCTGGAGGTGCAATGGACCCTGCGGACGATCGACGACAAAACGATCTTGCCGGCGCGGAGGTCACGGTACACGACACGAGTCGCGGAACCGAACGACTACGCGTCCATCGTCGCGGCGCTGAGTGAACTCGTCGGCGCCTTCAGCCGGGATGTGGCGTCGGAGCTCGCGGAATTGCCATAATCACAACGGTTGTGTCCGCGAGCTGCTAAAACCGTGCATATTTCCGGTAATAGCGCCGCGGCAATTTGGTAAAGTTGGAATCAGGCTGATCCGCGGGTTTCAGCCGTTGTCAAAACAGGAGACGAAGTAATGACCGTGAAGCGAAGTTATCTGATCTCGTCGATAGCCGTAATGCTGATGAATCTATCGCCGCTGCAAGCGGCCGAGCAGGACACGGTCCAGGCGGTCATTCCATGGGAAGCTGAAGGTCGCGTATTCCAGGTGGACACCAAAACCATGCTGTTTCTCGGCACGCTCGAAGGCGTCATGTATGTCGAGTCATCGCGCGGCGAGATGAACGAAGCATTCGTCATGTGCCCGGTCATGCAGGAGCTGGACATCGACACCGGCAAGACCAAGGCTCACGGTCACTGCGAGATCACGGCCGGCGCCGACGACGTCGTTTACGCCGAGCTATCGTGCGAAGGCGAAGTCGGTAGCTGCGAGGGCAGCTTCAAGCTGACGGACGGAGAAGGATCTTTCGCTGGAATCTCTGGTTCGGGAAAACTGCGCATCCGGTCGCCCATTCGCGCACTCATCGCCGACATGGCAGCCGGCGCCCTGCTGCGCGTCGGATCGGGCCTGGCCAGCGTCAAAGATCTGAACTACCGCATCCCGTAGACGAGAACGTTCTGCGCAACATCTACTCGCCTACCGGAGGAAATGAACATGTTTAAGAAATCTTTGTTGATCATCACAGCAATTGTCCTGTCGGCCCTGACGCTGGAGCCGGCGTTCGCCAGCGGCTCAATGCGCTGCGGAACGCACATCATCAGCGCCGGCGGAAGAAGCGGCACGGGCATGTACGAGGTACTGAAGAAGTGCGGCGACCCGACCGAGCGGTTCGGCAATACCTGGGTCTACCAGCGCGGCAGCGCCCAGTACACCGTGCATTTCAACAGCGAAGGCTCGGTCACGCGCATCGAGTGATCCCGTGTCTCGGTTCCGCCGGACGACACGGACCGCAGCGACCTAGACGATCAGCGCCCGAATCAGGTCGGCGCCGTAGTAGCGCGTCAGCAGCGTCAGGAC
>CAZISL010000225.1:0-11405 GCA_964541975.1 uncultured Chromatiaceae bacterium
GGTGATCGAGGAGTTCGGTTGCGTGCCCGCGTGCGGCGCCGTTCTGGACTATCGGGATGGACAAACGCTCGTGACCATCCCGCATGGCGAGCAGACGACGCGCAGGTTTGGTGCGCCGTATTGCCAGATTCATCGGGCGGACCTTCATGCGGGCCTGATCGCTGCGGTGCGCGCGAACGACGCCGATTGCATCCGGCTCGACGCGCCGCTGACTCGCTTCGTTCAATCAGATCATGAAATCTTCGCCAACTTCGCCGACGGCACTTCGGCCGCGGGCGACCTGTTGATCGGTTGCGATGGCATTCGATCGACCGTACGGGCCAGCTTGTTCGGCATGGATGCGCCCGAGTTCACCGGTTATGCCGCCTGGCGCGGCGTCGTCTCGATGGAGGACTTGCGCGACGCGCGCGTCGAGCCGGATACGGCGGTCTATACGGGGCCGGGACGCTACATCACGCGTTACAAGATCAGGGGCGGCGCGTTCGTCAACTATGTCGCGACCGCCCGGACCGATTCCTGGGCGGAGGAGGGTTGGTCGGTGCCATCGACGGTCGACGCCGTGTGCGAGGCGTTCGCGGACTTCTGTCCGGACGTGCAGCACCTGCTTGCCGCCACGCCGCCCGAGAGTTGCTACCGCTGGGGGATCTTCGACCGGCAGCCGCTGTCCCGCTGGAGCGTCGGGCGCGTGACACTGCTCGGTGACGCTGCTCATCCGATCACGCCATTCCTCGGGCAGGGTGCGGTCATGGCACTCGAGGACGCGATGATCCTCGCGCGTTGCCTGACGACGGATGACAACTTGGCCGCGTCACTCGCACGCTACGAGGCGGCGCGCGTCGAACGCACGGCGTTCGTCTATCGAGAATCGCAAAACGCCGGACGGTATCTGTCCGATTGCGATAACCAGGTCTACTCGTCCGAGACGCATGTCAACGAGGAAACACTCGGCCTGGCCGCGTACAACGCGGTTACCGTCCCAATCTAGTTCGGCAGTTGCGCTAGGTCATCCGCCTGCGTTTCGCTAAGATGGAAGCTCCCGAGCGCCTGCAGGAGCCAGAACTGGCAATTCATCAGTTCGCGGTTGACGTTCAGCAAGGTGAACACGAGCGTCTGCGCGACGCGCCCGTCGCTGATGTCATTAAAGATCGACTTGTGGATTTCGTCGTGGCGCTCGCGTTGCCGTTTCATCTCGGTGGCGAGGCCTTCGAACGACACCTCGTCCGTGCCCTTGTCGCGCAATTTGAACAGGTCAGTCAGGAATTCCTGCATGGACTCGCGAAAGCGTTCGAGGTAGGTATGTGTCGTCATGCTCCTGGGGCCGGCGAAATCGACGAGGTTGTGCTGGATATCCTTGATAGATTTACTGCTGCGAATCGCGCGGCGCGTGGCCGACAGCAGTCGCTCCAGGCGCGCTGACGCTTCTTCGTCGAGCGAGGCTGCCTGCAGTCTCACGGCGAATTCGAATATCTCTCCGCCGAGCATCTTGTTGGCCCGATACAGCTCGTCGAAACTCCGCCGGCGTTGATCGCGGATACCCCGTTTGTGCTTGACCGGCATGCGCCCTGCCGGCTTCGCCAGCATCGGATCGAATGCCGCGCTCGCGAGTTGAATGGCGCGCGCAATCAGCAGCGAAGTCTCGTGCTCGATCGCCGCCATGGCCGCCTCGCTGACATCCGGGCTGACTTCGCTCAGGTAGCGCGCTTCCTGAGTCTCTTCATCACGAATCGTGCGTTGGAGTAACCGCGCGAACGGCTTGAGCAGCGGGAGAAAGATGAGCAGGCCGATTACGTTGATGAGCGAGTGGAATGCGACGGTTGTATACAGCGGGTCGTGCAGTCCCAGCGCGTCGATCAGCGCCAATAATTGTGGCAGCAATGTGAACGCGACGAGCGCGTTCGTCGCGTTGAAAATCACGTGCGCCGCAGCGACGCGTTTCTTTTCGGCCGAGCCCTTGATCGCGCCGAGCATTAGCGTGGTGGTCGTGCCGAGGTCGGCGCCGATCACGATCGCAGCGGCATTTTCTAGAGTAATGAGGTCGGCGTTCAATGCAGTCAGCGTCAGCATGATCGTCGCCGAACTCGACTGAATCACGGTCGCCACGCCCAGCCCGATCAATAAAAACTGCCACGAGGCCAGCCCGGTGAGTTCCCGGAAATCGATGAGCTGCTGCAGACCTTCGACGCTCTCTTTCATGTAGTGCAGACCGAGCAGCAACAGACCGAGTCCCAGCAGGGCGCGCCCGGCACTGGACCAGCGACCCTTGCCGAACAGCAGGGCTGCGCCGCCAATGGCAATCAGCGGCAGCGCGAGCGTGGCGATCTCGATCTTGAAGCCGAGCGTCGCGACGATCCAGCCGGTCAGCGTAGTGCCGAGATTGGCGCCGAACACCATCGCGAGCGCGCTCGTCAGTGGCAGCAGGCCGGCGCCGGTGAACGCCAGTACCATCAGTCCGACGACAGAGCTGCTCTGCAGCAGCGCCGTCGTAACGATCCCGCCGATAACGGCGGGCAAGCGCTTACCCGCCTGGTGCTGCAGGTAGGCCGCCAGCGAACGCCCGCTGAGCGATTGCAGTGCCTGCTCGAGCTGCGTCATCGCGAACAGGAACAGTGCGATGCCGGCGAGCAGGCGCCAGAGGTCGAAATCGGTCGTCATAGGCGGGTAACAGTCAGGCCGTCCGTTCGGGAATATGCGGATTCTCGTTCGCCGGGGTCGCCGTTACAATCCCGTAGCGTTTTTTCGGCTCCACGTTTCGGGTATCAAACATTGAATAAGACAGATTTCGCACTCCCGCATGACCACTATCCCGATGTCGTTCGCGAGTACTACGCCGGCATCAATGGTGCCGACGCCGCCCTGCCGCCGCGCGAGACCGAGTCCGACACCTGGCACTGCAGGTCCCAGGTATCGCGCGGGGCGGTTCTCGAGAAAGCAGGCTATTCGATGCTGCATATTACGGAAGGGCGCATCTACAACAGCCCGGGCAGGATCAAGTTCTTCGAGACGCTGGCCTATCCCGCGAATCCGCGTGTGCCGGGCTTCGTATTTCTCGCCAACCTGAATGAAACGGACAAGGCCGCCAGATCGATCGTGCTATACACCGATATCTTTTTTCAGGATGGCCAGCCGAACGAGGCTGCCCGGGAAGTTTTCGCGGGCCACCTGGAACCGGTCTACGCGCGACATGGCCGTGACTTCGCCAAACGCTACAAAGGCGAGGCCGGTCGGATTCTCGCGGGCATTGGCGGCGAGAGCGGCATCATGGACTTCATGCAGGAGGGTGATGCGGATCCGTTCCTCGACGATATCATGCAGGCCGCGCTCGGCGCCTATCGTGACGTGCTCGAATCGGCGAGCGGCCTCGAGGCGACCGACGAGCACTACGCGGCGATGTTTCGACACCGTGCGCGGCTGGTCGAGTGGCTGACCATGGAGGACATCGGCATCCGGTTCGCGATCGAAAGCGGTGTCCCGCTGGCCCTGATCGAGTCCTACGGGTATCCGCCTGTCGTGCGCTACTGACGGAGCGGGGTCGCATGGGTCTCTGACGCCCGTTGCCGCAGCGACATTCTCGAGCGAGTTCGGTTATAAAGGTCAGCCTGTAATGACCGAGCGGGAGAAGGACATGAAGCGCACCCTGTTGCCGTTAATGACAATCGTAATGGCCCTGTCGGCGGTCGGTTGTGCCCCATCCGAGCAGCCGCCCGCTGCGGTCGGCTCCAACGGCAGCGAGTCGGCGGATAGTGAGTCGGCCGATAGCGATTCGGCCGATAGTGATTCGGCCAGAGGCGAGCCGGCGGTGCAGCTCGTGCGTCCCGACGGCAGTTACCCGACGAAACCGCTCGAGAAAGACACCGTCGTCGTCAAGGTCATCCAGAACGGCGCCACCAACCTGCAGGAAGCGGAGAGCATCGAGGTGGGCCTCAAGGCGAATCTCGAACACATGATCCGCTTCGCGCAACGGGCCTGCGGCGAAGGTCCCAAGCCGGATTTCCTGCTGTACAACGAATTTCCTCTGACGGGGTACTCGACCGGCACGCGTGATGAGAAGCTCAAGTTCACGCTCGAGATTCCGGGGCCGCAGACGGACCGCCTCGGCGAGGTCGCGAAGGAATGTGACACGTACATCATCTTCGGCAGCTACGCGACCGATGCTGACTGGCCGGGGCACATCCTGAGCATCAACACGGTCATCGGCCGTGATGGCGCGGTCGCGAAGAAATACTGGAAGACGCGCAACGTTAAACGCCTGACACCGGACGGCGAGATCCCGACGACGACCATCGAGAGCGTGCGGGACAAGTACCGCGCGAAGTACGGAATCGAGGAAGAGTTCCCGGTATTGCAGACGGAGCTCGGTAACATCGCGATCAGCACGGTGCAGCTCGATCCGTTCGTGTTTGCGGCGTTCGCGATGCGCGGTGTCGAAATCATGTTCCGCACGGCGACGCTGTTCTCGGAGCAGGACGTCCGCGCGACGGCGTTCTTCAATAACTTCTACTCAGCGATGTCCAACATCACGTTCCCACCCGACAGCGAGGCGGCGCCGTTCGGCGGCAACTCGCTGATCGTGGATCCGCGCGGTCAGGTGCTGGCGCAGGAGAAGGGTAACAACGAGGCCATCATTACCGCGGAGATTCCGATCGCCGAGTTCCGCAAGGGGAGGCGCCTGCCGCGCTACCCGATGGAAGTGGTCTCGCCGGTCTTCGAGCAGTACGTCGACGAGGTGCCGCTTAATCATATGGACATCCCCTACGAGGAGATGCCGCAGACGCGCGCCGAGATGAAGGGCCTGCTCGACCGCGAGAGTCGCTGGCTGAACTAGACGTCGGGCTGATACAGGACGGTACCGTCCGACTCGATGTGCCAGCCCGTGATCGGGTTGTAGTGGTAGGCGAACGGCCCTGCGGGCGTGCCCCTGGCGTCGTCGAGCTGCGCGCGGGTCGGTTGGATGTAACCGGTTTCGTCGTGTGCGCGGCTCATGATCGTGGCCGGCTTGCCGTCCCATCTCCACAGGTGCCGGAAGCGTGTATGTGCTTTCGCTAGCACCGGCTCCTGCAGTTCTGCATCCGCCCAGGTCCGACCGCCGTCGGTGCTGATGTCGACCTTGCGGATACGTCCACGGCCCGTCCACGCGAGACCGCGGATCTCGATCCAGCCGGGTTCGAGCATGACGGGGTAAGCCGGGAAGGTGATCAGCGACCGCGCGTCCATGACGAAGCTGAACTGACGAATCTTGTTGTCCCTGATCGGGTCGGAATACTTAGAGGTTTCCTCGCGTGTCTGGAACGGACCGTCGGATAGCTCGATACGCCGCAGCCATTTTACGCTGGTGTTGCCTTCCCATCCCGGCAGTAGCAGGCGGGCGGGATAACCTTGCGCGGGTCGAATCGCCTCCCCATTCTGCGCATATGCGATCATCGCGTCGTCGAGTCCTTTCTCCACCGGGATGCTGCGGGTCATGACGGCGGCGTCGGAGCCCTCGGCCAGGAACCAACTGGCTTTCGGTCGGATCCCGACTTCGCGGAATAGAGTCGCGAGCGACACGCCGGTCCATTCACTCTGGCTTGTCAGGCCGGCCACGCTCTGCGGCGTCGTCTTGCCTTTCGCCCACATCGACAGGTTGCCGGAACATTCGATGAAGCAGATTCGAGTCGTCGCCGGGAAGCGCTTCAGTTCGGCGAGCGAGAACTTCATCGGTCGCTCGACCATGCCGTGTATCAACAGCTCGTGCCGTTCGGGATCGATCATCGGGATGCCGGCGTGGTGGCGTTCGAAATGCAGAGCGGCCGGCGTGATTGTGCCGTGTAGATCCTGCAAAGGCGTGAAGCTCACCGCGCCGCCGAATGCGCGACGTTCCGATCGCTCGAACGGCGAGCGTGTCCCGAGCGGACTTGCGAGCGCACCCGGGACTTTCGTCGGGTCGGGCGGAATGTCGGTCGCCGCCACCTGCACGCGCTCGCCAGCCGCAGTCCGCATGATCGCCACGCCGCCGGCAGCAGCCAGCAGGCGTCGACGGCTCAATGTGCAGTCGCGCTCGCTCATCGAACCTCCGGCCCACCGCTGCGATCGTCCGGGACGAACCGATCTCGCGCGGGCATTTCGATTCGCGGTAGTGAGCTTGCGTTCAGTTCCTGATCGATCGTAACGATATCGCTCAGGTACAGCACGTAGGCGGTCAGGGAATACACCTCGGCGTCCGACAGGCTGCCGGGCTCGGGTGATGGCATCGCGCGGCGGATGTAGTCGAACAGCGTCGTTGCGTAGGGCCAGTGGTTGCCGACGGTCTGGTGCCTGTCGTCGCCGGCCAGCCGGTCGCGGCCCTGGCGGCCGTCGGCGCCATGGCAGGAGGCGCATTTCGCTGCATAGACCGGTTCACCGAGTCGCGCGCTCCCGGCTCCGTCCGGCAGTCCCGCGCCGTCCGGACCAACGTCGATATCCCAGCGCGCGATATCCGCAACGGTCGCGGGTCGCCCGATCGAGAATGTGTCGGGTCGCGCGTCGCTGGACGCTGCCAGCGGCGCCGCGAGCAACAGGGCGACCGAGACTGCGCGCTTACTCCTTGCGTGCATCGATCTTCTTTTTGAACTCGCCGGCGGCGGACGTCATGACCGGCCCTGTCCATTCCTTGGGCGCTTCGAGGTACTTGGGGTAGTGCTGCTCGGTGTAGTCACGAATATAACGTGGCAGATCGTCGGCGCCGTTCATCAGCTTCATGCTGTGACTGTGAAACGTGACCGTCCCGGGTCGCGAACCCATCTCCATGAACGGCAGCCACGCGGCGACACGACTCCACGACATGACGCACGACGCAGACGTTATCGACGGATCGAGGATTTCGCTCTTGCGACCCTTGATGCCCCAAAGTTCGGCATGCTGATCGATGTCGCCGCTGGAATACAACGGGTACTCCGCGCGTTTCAGTTCCGCCGGCTTGAAGATGTAGAAATTCCACTGGAAGACGACGTCGTCGCCGTAGGCAACATACGGGAAGGGTGGTGTCAGCACGGGATGGCCGCCCTGTCGCTTGAACACGCCGTTCACCGGGTCATTCGCGATATGCATGATCTCGACTTCGCGCCCCCCGAGGAACGGGTTCTTCCAGGTCTCGAGGATCTCGCCGCTGTCGGGATCCAGGTAGTACAGGACTTCGCGACTATAGATGCGCCAGCCCTCGTCGACCTCTTCAATGCGCGTCGCACCGATGCCGAAGGTCTTGAAGCAGCGGTAGTTCTTTTCCTGCGGCACCATCGCCCACGTCTCGCCTGGAAACGCGAACAGACAATCTTTGCCGGACGTATCGGCGCGTAGCTTCAGCATCGCGTTGAAGTTGGTTTCGGGGTCATCGAGATCGAGGCGCGGATCTTTGGGCATCTGCATGACGCTCGTCGGCGTCATTCGCAATGGGCCAGTTGCGCTCGTTCCAGTGTGGGCTGTGGCGCCGGCCGTGCCGGTCGCGGCCAACGCTGCAGCACTGCCTCCGGCGACCAGCAAGTCGCGGCGCGACACGGACTCAGGAGAAATTTTCTTGTCGGTTCGCATGGCGTTTCCTCTCGTGTAGTTGTCAGAGTCTTGGGCTAGTTCGCAGATTTTGTTCGCGATTTGGACTGCTCGTCGGCGGTCGTTGGTTGCGCCTGGTCTTCTTCCAGAGCGAACGCGACGATCGCGTCGCCGTTCTTCGTCTCCGCGAGCGAATTCCCACCCGCGGCGATGACGACGTACTGTCGTCCATCGATCTCATAGGTCATCGGCACCGCCATGCCGGGGGCTGGCAGTTCGTGCTTCCACAGCCGTTCGCCGGTGTCGACGTCGAAAGCGCGAATGTGATGATCGAGACCCGCGGCCATGAAGACGAGTCCGCCGGCCGTCACCATCGGACCGCCGACCAGTGGCGAACCCCATTCCAGCGACTCCGGTACCGTGATGCCCCAGCGCCTGGCCTGACCGACCGGGACGCGCCAGCGCGTCTTACCCGTACCCATATCGATGGCGGTCAGCTCGCCCCAGGGTGGCGACGTACACGGGATGCCAAGCGGCGAGACGAATGGCTGCACTTGCGTCCAGTACGGTGTGCCGGCAACCGGCTGTACTCGGTTCGAATAGTCCAGCGACGCGACCGGCGCTTCGCCCGGCTCGGGCTCGAACAACTTCACCCTCGTTGCGAGGTTGTCGGCACGCGCGATCAACAGGTTTCGTTCGGGGTCGAACGCGACGCCGCCCCAGTTGCCGCCGCCCCGGATCGACGGAAAGACGATGCTGCCCTGCGCGCTGGCGGGCGTGTAGATCCCGTCGTAGCGGCTGTGCTCGAGGATGTCGCGACAGGCGTTACGGTCCCACGGCGTCAGGCCAAACAAGTCGTCGGCGGCCAGCGTGCGGCGTGCGAAGCGATCGATGCCGGGACTGGTCGGTTGCATCGGGGCGCTGACTTCGCCCGGGATGTCCGATGCCGGCGCCGGCATCGAGCCGATCGGATACACGGGCTCGCCCGTGTCGCGCTCGAACACGAACAGCTCGCCGAGCTTGGTCTGCTGAATCGCGACGTCCAGCGACGCGTCGTCCTTGTCGATCGTCACGAGGAGCGGGTGCCCCGGCAGGTCATAGTCGAACAGATCATCGCGGATCAGTTGTCGATACCAGCGAACCCGGCCGGTCTGCGCATCGACCGCGACCGTCGCATCCGTCATCGGGCTGTCGCCGTGGCGAAATGCGCCGTAGTAATCCGTCGACAGGGATGTCGTGGGCAGGAATACCAGGCCGCGCTCCGGATCGATGCTGATCGTCGACCAGACGTTGCCGCCGCCGACCCGGTCGCGGAGTCGCTTCGGAATCGGGTTGAATTCCCACTGCAACTTCCCGCTGCGAACGTCGAATGCGCGGACGATGCCATTCTTGGAGTTGGGGATCGTGTCCTGCACGACCGACCCGACGATGACCAGGTCCCCGACGACGGCCGGCGGCGAGTTGATGATCAGGAAGCCATCGCCGTAGTTCTCGTAATCGGTGTGTGACGCGTAGCCCGGATGGCCGGCGCCCGCGCCGAAGTCGCGACAGGCCAGGCCCGTGTCCGCATCGATCGCGTACAGGTGTCCGCGGCTGTCACCCTTGAATATTCGGCGAGCGCAAGGCGTTGCAGACTCATTCACGGCGTCCGCGGCGTTCGTGTCGGACCAATACGCCACGCCGCGGCAGTACACGTGCATCAGCGGCTCGTCGAGCAGCGGCTCCCCGGTATAAGGCTGCGGTGCATCGGGGTCGAAAACCCATTTCTCCTCACCAGTCGCGCCATCCAGCGCGAATACGCGATTCAGGGGCGTGCAGTAGTACAGGGTGTTGTTCGTGAATATCGGCGTCACCGGGAGCGACGTCCCCGCGAACCCATGGCCTTCTCGTACATCCCCCGAGCGTTGCTGCCAGGCGACGGTCAGTCGGTCGACATTGCTGCGGTCGATGCGCGCGAGTGGTGAGAACTGACTGCCGCCCGCATCGCGCCCGAACGCCGGCCAGTCGCTGGCGGGCATGTCGGCCAATGCTGGTGCCAGAACCATCCATAGAATCAGCTTGGGTCCAAGAACCCCGCGGATCGTTGCGATCGATGCGTAATTCATGAAGACATCAATGGGCTAGGGAGTATGGTTTACCGTAGAAAACTGTCGGCGGATGGCGACGAACCAGATGGCGGCAACGACCAGCAATCCGACTGCGGATGCGACGTCGCGAAACAACGGCCAATGCACGCGTACACTCTCCAGTTCGATGGTCTTCGTGTCGCTGAAACGGCCCTTTCCGGAGATGGTTCCCCCTGGTTCGATTGTCTCGCCCTGGAGGAATAGCTCCTCTCCCACGAGCGTGACGATCCGTGATCCATTTTCGTCCTGCTTGAGGGTATTTCTGTCGAAGGAAAACGCTTTTCCCGGTCTTTGTTCGACATCCTGCAGAGTGCGAAGCGAATGGTTGTCTGCGGCCATCGGCCCTGACAGCATCGGTATTGGACCAAGCACGTAACCGAGGAGGAGCAGGGCAACCAGTACGCGCCTTCCTCCCTCTGGGTACTGAAGGGTGACCGGTTTGCCGGGACGCGCGGTCGAGATGAATCCGATATAGGCGACGCCGAAAGCGGTGAGCACGACAGTCGGCAGGCTGTCCGTCCAGAACAGCCCAATGTTGGTCAATGACCATGAAAACGGTGCGAAAAGGTGCACGCCGTTGCCCCACTTTATTTGTAATGCGTCCAGCAGGAGGTGCATCAAAACGTTGGTGGACAAAATCAGGAAAACGGATCTCGGCTTGGATGAAACCAATGACAATGCGGCGCATAGGATGACCGACAGCAACAGCGTGGCCTGAACCGTCGTGTAAAGAGCTAGCTCGTACGGCGGGACATCAATATCGAGGGCACGAACGACTCTCCGCGCAATCCATGGCAGATCAGGGATGATGCAGCCTAAGGCAATCCACTTAAGGTCTGCATCACGCGACGCGGTGCGTGTGATCAGCGTCTGTACGCCGAGGTGAGCTAACGTATTTGGCATGAATTCAAGATCGTAGGCGGTGTCGATTTACCCGTTCGCGGCGGTTAGTGAGTCGGGTTAGAACTTGATAACGGGTGGTACGTTCGCGAAGGTCCACGCTTCGAACGGTACGATCTTGCTCGAGAACGGATCCGAGAAGAGCTGGTCGATCAGCCAGCGACGGCGCATGTCATCCTGCGCCGTGAGGTCCGCGTCGCTGAACGCGTCATCCGCGCGCGCTGCCGCAATGTCCATGTACGCAGTGACGAATTCGTCGAACAAGCCCGCGATGAAGCGAATGCTGGCTTCGGGATCGTCGGGATAGACCGGCGGGCCATAGAAGCTGACGCCCGAGCAAGCCGGCTTGCGCCGGAACTCTGCGATCGTGTCGTGCGTGCCCTTGCAGATGAGCCTGCGATACAAAGTAGGATCCTTGTCGCGTGCGGCGAAATACTCGTCGGTAACGCGTTTCAGCAACGCGAGGTCTGCATCGACTTTCGTGCCCGGCATGACACCAAGCCAGCCGCCCGTGCCGACCTTGCCGTCCTCGAACATCTGCAGAACGATCGTTGCATGCAGCATTCCGACCAGCGGTGTCTTCGGGTGCATGTCGAGCGAATAGAAGCGACCCCAGGTCAGCACGCCGTCGCCGCGGCCCGGCGACAGTTTCTTGCCGATAGACAGCATCCTGCCGGCTTTCTCCATGACGTCGCCGCGAGCCACCCGCAGATCGAAGTCGGAATACTCGGTAGACATCTCGCGGTCGTCGAACTCGATGCCGCCGTTCATCTCTTCGACCCGCCCGAAGTACTTCGCGTCCATCTCCGCGATGAAGTCCGTCATGAAAGAGCGCATGCGTTCGCGGTCTTCGACCGACACGGTAACGGCCGAGCCGCCATG
>CAZISL010000226.1:0-5586 GCA_964541975.1 uncultured Chromatiaceae bacterium
AGGATTCCCTATTCAGACTTCGTCATTGGCGGCAAGTACGACATGAGCGACGTGATTCAGCCCACGTATGACGAGATCAACAAGGAATATGGGTTGAATGAGAAACAGGAGTGACCGGGCCTTAACGACGCCTACGAATACACGGGCGCGGTCATGGTCAGGAACATGCTGACCGACGACGCGGCAGAAGGTATCGACGCCTTCATCGAGAAGCGCCAGCCGGTCTGGAAAGGCCGCTGATCAAGCGTCGCGCAGCCACCCGTTGCGAACGGCGCGGTCCAGCTGTACTTCGATCCAGCCGAATACCTCGGGAGCTTCATCCTGGATAAATGCGTGCGCGGCGAGTACCTGGCTGCGGGCGATGTCATGCTCTCTCCAGGTCTTACCTTCGCTGGCCACGTTGTGCAGGAACGGCAGCAATCGATCAGCGACCTTCAGCAGCCGTGCTTCGGGCGTCTCGCCGAGTTCCTGCTCGTCCCATAACGACAGCATGTCCGGGAGCCAGTCGCCGCATTCGTCCGCCATCTCCGCGACGCATGCGCGTTCCTTCGCGGAGACTTCAGCCCGATCGGCCGCATACAGAAACGTATCGCCGGCACCGAGCTCACCGAGATCGTGAACGAGTGCAAGCCGCAGAAGCCTGCCGATCGAAATGTCCCTGCCCAGGTAATTCGCCAGCGCCCAGGCGGCCATCGCGACATGCCACGAATGTTCCGCCGAATTCTCCCGCCGCTCGCCGCCGTTGATATAGGTCCGGCGCTCGACGAGCTTAAGCCCGTCAAGGTGCAGCAGGAACTCGGTGAAGTCCGGGATCGACACGCCGTGTCGCCCGCGACTCCTACTTGACGAACTTCAGCGTGAAGCGATCGCTCTCGCCGATTTCGCGCCACTTGGGATCGTCGCCGGCACGCAGGGTCGGTGGCAGTGTCCAGACGCCGTTCTCGTAGTCCTTCGTATCCTTCGGGTTTGCATTGATCTCCGACGTGGCCACGAGCTTGAACCCGGCCGCCTCGGCCATCGCGATCGCGACGTCCTGGTTCACGTAGCCTGATTTGGCCTTCGGATCCTGCTCGACATCCGGGTTGCCGCGGTGCTCGATGACGCCGAGTATGCCCCCGGGTTTCAGCGCCGCATAGATCTGCGCGAACATCTCCTCGGCGAAGCCACGCGGCATCCAGTTGTGAATATTGCGGAACGTCAGGATCATGTCGGCCGACTCAGCCGACCCCAGGTCCCACTTGTTCGGCGGCATCAGGACGGTCATCTCGGCGTTCCCGTAAAGATCCGGGTGGGCCGCCAGCTTTTCCTGGAATTTCTTGACGCCATTGGCAATGAACTCGATTTCCGAATCGGGATCCCAGCCGGCCGCGACGTATTGACCGCTCTCGTTCAGATAAGGCGCCAGAATCTCCGTGTACCACGCGCCGCCGGGCCAGATCTCGACGACTCGCATGTCGGGTTCGATGCCGAAGAACTCGAGCGTTTCCACCGGGTGTCGATCCGCGTTACGGGCGATGTTGTCCGCCGAACGATGTTCGCCGACGATGATCGCGTCGAGACTCGCTCCGCCATCAGCGCAACCGGTCAATAGTCCGATCAGGGTTGCAGCGACGACGGTCGACAAGCGGGCCGTATTCTTATCCATTGTTCATCTCCGTGAGATCGTGTCGGGTTCTGACGGAGGTTAGAGCCAACCCTGCAGGTTGACAAGACGAAACGGCGGTTGTGCGTCAGGCGAACGATGCTGACTGGATGTAGCTGACCTTGTCGGGCTGCGGAAGCCGGTAGAAGGTCCGCAGCTCCTGCAACATGGCAGGATTCAGCGTCGCTGCGGGAAAGCGCTTTTCGAGGCTGCGGCAGAAGCGCCCGGCGAACATCGAGGCGTTCCTGTAGCGAGACAACTCGACCGGCTCCAGCCTGGCGTCGAATTGCGGCTCGTCGAACAACCACCTGAAGACACTGTCGCCGAGCGAAGTCTGCTGCTGATCGGAGAGCAGGCGTGCGCCCACGTACTTGTCGACCTCCGCCTGCATCTCGACTTCCATCAGCGTCACCGACTTGTCCGCGGCAGCATTCCACGCGATGTAGTTGAAGTGGCTGACCCCCTCGAGGACCGTCCAGAAGTCCGCCAGGTTGGCGCGACCCAGGCGCCGCCGCGGATCCTTCGACGTCAACCGGTCCAGCAGATCCGGATCGAGATATAACGTCATGCCGACCTCGTCTTCCGTCTCGCAAACCAGGACCTTCTCGGTCGTGGCGCGCGACTCGTCGTCGGCTTCCAGCTCGTCGACGAGCTCGGCATCGGTGACGAGAAAATCGTAGACGTCGAGCGGCAGTTCGATGCCGTAGAGCCGGCTGAGCATCGATTGCAGATCTCGCAACATCCGTTAGTCCCGATGCGTAAAACCGTCAGTGCTCGTAACCGACCCGCGCCTGCGGCATCGGCTGCACGCCGGCAGAGCGCAGCAGGCGTTCCGCGCGTCGACTGCCCGTCTTGATCCACAACTCGTATTGCCGCAGCACGTTGGTATCGGACTCGCCGCGAGCAGACTCCCGAACTTCGTTCAGCACGTCCACGAGGTCCTGGAACTTGGCGGCAAGTTCGTCGAAGACCGCTGCGAGCGCCCGAACTCGCGCGCCACGGGAATCGAGCGCCAGCGAATGGTAGGCGCCTCCGCCCATATAGACGTAGTAGTCCACGTCGACCGCGGCCCGTTCCAGGCCGGCAGAGAAAAAGCCGGAGATGAACAGCGCCACATCACCGACGCGCTTCAGAATCTGCTGTCTTTGGTTGTCGCTGGACGCCGACACCGCGTCAGCGAACATGGCCGCCAGCGGGCGTAGTTGATATCCGTCTTCGGTCTGTTCGTATAACGCATCGGATCGCGAGTAGAGCGTCAACAGGTTAACGACGTAGTGCGTGGTGTGATCGTCGAGCGCGACCCTGTTCGCGGCCAGCGCCGCATCCATGGAATCATGGAAATACGCTTCGAGGCTCGAAATCGTGACGAGCTCTTCGTTGGAATGCCCCACTTCATCGACCATGCACCCTCCTTGCAGCCCCCGCTGCTCGTCGATTCGGGCGGTCAGATCCGTCGGTAACGGCCGCTGCCTGTTGCGTCGCCCAAATAGACGCGCCGGCGGATCAGCCCTCAGTCTTTATATCCAGTCGCCGACGACGACAACATGACGTGGTTCACGCTATACGACATAAGCGAACTTATTGTCACGTTATCATCTAGCCACATCGGTGCACCAGATAGCAAAAACCCCGCCGCAGCGGGTTTGTGTGGACCATCTGCAAGCAGGGTTCGGATCATCCATTAAACCTGTGGCGGGTATCGGTTCTTGATGCGTCGGAGCCTATTGGGATCCGTTTGCGCGGCGAAACTGCGCAGCCATTCAACATAACCCTCTGCCAATCCGAGACACTTGGCTCCATCAACGACGATGTCGCGATACCAATCGTATGGAATCAATGACTCTTCGATCGCTACCGCTTTCGCCATGTAGCAATTCGCGCGATAGCGGCGCCCCGATCGGATGCCGCGGACAACGATCGGCACGCGCCGATACCCGCTGCCCTCGATACGATCGAGCCGCGAGAGCGCTTTAATCTCCAGCCGATAGATCGCGCCGGCCACGTGCCGTTCCCGGTCGGCGACGACGTTGCACTTGCCGGACCCGTCGCGGCCGAGCTTGTGAAACCTGATGGTGTGCTCGCCGAGCATCGCCGTCTCGAGAAACCTGACATTCGCTAGACGTTCGATCATGCGACCGAAATGCATGTTGGAACCGTACGCGAAGTAGAAGCTCGTACCCATGCGCGCCTCAGCTGGTCGGCTGATGATGGACGAACGACGCGGCGGGCGACTTCACTCAGCTGGCCAGCGCGACCCCAGGCTGCCAGGCGACGGGCTGGACGCGACAATCGACGCGATCATGCACGAAACGGAACGCGACGAAGTCGTCGCCGGTGAGCGAAAATCCGACGACGAAGTGCGCCGCATCGGACTCGGCGAAAGAATCACGGTCCTTCGTCAGATACCACGACTCACCCGAGACAGGCTCGGACAATGCGCCGGCATCCCGCAGCTCTGTCATGAACGCGGTGACCAGTTCCTGAATATCGCCCCAGCGCCGCTCGTCGCCGTCAGCGAAAGCGGCCCAGCGAGTGCCGCGAGCGATGCTGCCGACGATGAACAGACCCAGCCGACGCAGACGCAGGTCGCTCCATTGCGAATCGATGCCGCGGCTGCGACTCATCGTAACGAGGCCGCCGAATTGCACGTGGCCGCCCACGCACTCGCGCAGCGCATTCACGCCAAGCCGCTTCAGTGCCGCCACGTCGTGCTCGTCGAGAGCACTTTCGAGCCTGGCACGATAGCGAAAGGTCAGAGAATCCGAATCACGCGCCCCCCAGATCCCGCGTTCGAAATCATCCGCAACGAGGCGGCCGATCAGCGCGCCGAGCGCGCTCGGCTCGCGACTCAAGCCGGTACCCGGCAGGGCGCGCGGCCGCGGAAAGTAAGTCGCGACATTCGAGCTGGAGAACACGGTCGACAGGCGATCTTTCACGACGTCCTCGACGCTCGTCCACGCCGCCGGCGGATCAACAAACAGCATCGCGTGTCTGGCCCGGCAGTATGCCTCCGCGGCGAATGAGGCGACGGGACCAACCTCTCCTTCGTCGGGAACGAGGCAAACGACATCCAGAATCGGAATGCGATCGAGCGCGAAAATACCCGTGGCTTCGGTATCGCAACCGATCAGATCATAGTCGGTCAGCGAAATGCGTTCGCGCCAGTCGTCGTCCGCGTACTCGTAAGCGGCACCGATGGCGACGCCGGAACAACGTGTGACGTCCGGCCGCGCCAGCGGAACGGGTTCTTCGACCCGGATGAGTTCGGACTCGACCACGGCCTGAGCGACGAAATCCGGATCCCCGGGATCGATCGAGACCGCCCGGTAGATTTCCTGATCCTCGACGATCGGCCGGTCCCGCGAAACGAGCCGATGCGCGACGAGGTTGAAACGCTCCCGATCGCCCAGCGGAATCCCGTCGTAGTCTACCGACACGCGCAGGCATTCGCAGGGACCGGGATTGAGCGCGCTCAGAACGAGATTGCCGGCAGGACCCGGAATGGCGATTCGATGCCGCCGGCCGGAGGCCGATACTCGAACAACGATCGCGTTCGTTCCGCCGTTCTCGAAAAACTGGGCCAGCAAGTCCTGGAGCCTGCAGCGGTGGCCGGGCGCGCCGAACCGGCGTTGAAACTCATCGACGCTGCGGACGGATACTGGTATGGCGACGGGGCCTCTGGGAGAGGACCCGATAAAAGCTGCGACGGATTCGCGGCGAATCGGCAGGCGCTGACCGCGCACAGGACCTTCCACGACGAAAATTCCGCTGTTGGCAATCTCCGACAACAGGCACACCAAGCGAACAACAACGGCTCTAGTCTAAACGAGCCGCCCCCTTGGCGAAAGATTAAAACGTTGCGTCAGTTGAGCGTCGTGTCGCCCACGGACTCTTCGGCAAGTTTCTGGTCGGCGCCGTTCTGGTCAACGACTTGCTGATCGGCG
>CAZISL010000227.1:0-25542 GCA_964541975.1 uncultured Chromatiaceae bacterium
GAGATCGGTCAGGTAGACCGTGACCTTCACCGCATCCTGTAGCGTCAACCCCGCGCCTTCGGCAACGGCCTTCAGGTTGTCGAATACGCGCGTAATCTGCGCGGCGATATCGCCCTCGACCAGTTCGCCGGTGTCGGGATCGAGCGGGATCTGTCCCGATACGTAGACCGTTTCGCCGGCGCGCACCGCCTGCGAATAGGTGCCGATCGCCGCGGGCGCAGCGTTCGTGTGAATCGTCATCTTCTTCATGAGCAAGTCCCGCATTACGCGCAGGTGCGCGTGATCTTATTGACGACCGACATCGCACGAATACCGCGGATAACGTTGGCGAGGTGCACTCGATCGCGCACGAGGATCAGGAACACGAGGTCGGCGATGTCCTCGAGCCGTTCATCGACTGACACCTGCTCGATGTTCGACCCGGTGTCCGCAATGCGCGCGGCGATCTCGGCGAGCACGCCCGGTTGGTTCGTCACCTCGACCACGATCTCGGCCGAGAATTCGCGGTCGATGTCCCGCTCCCAGTTTACCGCGATCCACTTGTCCGGCTGTTTGCGGAACTCGCTGAGGTTGCCACATACGTTCCGGTGGACGATCACACCTCGACCGGCGCTCAGGTAACCCATGACGTCATCGCCCGGTATCGGATGGCAGCAGCGTGCGTAACTGACGACAAGACTTTCCGTGCCGGCAATGACCATCGGCGTCTGCGAGCTTTCACTGTCGACCAGTACGCTGGAGTCTTGCAACAGCACCTTGGTGACCAGCGGCGCCAGCCGTTCGCCGAGGCCGAGCTGCTCGAAAAGTTCGTTCGTGTTGTTCAGCCTGAACTCTGCCAGCGCCCTCTTCATGCTCACCCGATTGATCTTGCGCAGCGACGAGCCAGCGTCGCGCAGGGCCTGGTTCAGCAGCCGGCGGCCGAGATCCCGTGCGGCATCTGCCTGCAGGTTCTTCAGGTACTGGCGAATGCTGTGGCGCGCCTTGGCGGTCGCGACGAAGCTGACCCAGCGCGGGTCCGGGTGCGCGGTCTTGGCCGTGATGATCTGCACGGTCTGACCGTTCTTCAGGACCGTTCGCAGTGGCACGAGCCGGCGATCGATCTTCGCAGCGACGCAACGATTGCCGACGTCCGTGTGGACCACATAGGCGAAGTCGATGCAGGTCGCGCCGCGCGGCAGGCGCAGGATGTCGCCCTTCGGCGTGAATACGTAGACGTTGTCCGGGAACAGGTCGACCTTGACGTGTTCCATGAACTCCTCGGAGTCCGCCGCCGACTGCATCTCGCTAATGCTCGCCAGCCACTCGCGCGCGCGCGTTTGCGGCGGAATGACATCCTTGTCCGCAGCCTTGTACTGCCAGTGAGCCGCGATGCCGCTCTCGGCGACCTTGTTCATCAGCTCGGTGCGAATCTGTACTTCGATTGGGATGCCGTTCGGTCCGAGCAGCGTCGTGTGCAGGGATTCGTAACCGTTCACCCGTGGTATCGCGATGAAGTCCTTGAAGCGGCCGGGCATCGGCTTGTACAGCTGATGCGCGATGCCGAGTGCGCGGTAGCAATCGTCCGGCGTCTGCATGATCAGCCTGAAGGCGAATACGTCGGCAATCTCGCTGAGCGAACGCCGTTTCTCGAGCATCTTTCGATAAATGCTATACATGTTCTTCTGCCGGCCCATGACCGTCGCCTCGACGCCGGCTTTTTCCAGCGCCTTTTCGAGACGCTGCGAAATCGTCTTGACCAGTTGCTTCTGATTGCCTTGCGCACGCGTGACCGCTTTCTCGAGTACCTTGTAACGGTAGGGGTAGGCATAACGAAAGCCGCAGTCCTCGAGTTCGGTTTTCAGTAAATAGACGCCAAGGCGGTTGGCGATCGGCGCGTAGATCTCGAGCGTCTCACGCGCGATACGCTTTTGCTTGTCCGGCGGCAGCGCGCCGAGGGTTTGCATGTTGTGCAGCCGGTCGGCGAGTTTGAGCAGGATGACGCGAATGTCGTCGACCATCGCCAGCATCATCTTGCGGAAACTCTCGACCTGGGCCTCGGCGCGGCTATTGAAGCTGAGCTGGTCGAGTTTGCTGACGCCGTCGACGATGGCCGCGATCTCCGCGCCAAACTTCTCCTCGATCTGCTCTTTCGCCATCGGGGTGTCTTCGATGACGTCGTGCATGATGGCGGCCGCGATACTCTGGTAGTCGAGGTGCAGATCGGCCAGGATGCCGGCGACCGCGACCGGGTGCGTTATGTAAGGTTCACCCGAGTAGCGGCGCTGGCCCTCGTGCGCCTGCGAGCCGAATTCATATGCCTCGACAATGACGTCGAGCTGCGACGGTGGCAGGTATTTGAGTTTGGACAGCAGCGCCTTGAAGCCCGTGCCGCGACGGGCATGGGGCAAGTGGCTCAGGATGCTGGCTGCGTAGTCCATGCATCGATTCTACCCCAGTAATTTCGGGGCCCCGTAACGAAGAAGGCCAGCTTTCGCTGGCCTTGCAATTCGTATCGAAGCGCGGCGACGCGATCAGAGCATCGGCGGGTCGTTGTCGTGCCGCAGCGGCGGCAGGGGTGCTTCGGCCAGCAGGCGCTCGGCCTCCTCGCTGGTCAGCAGGTCTTCTTCGGGCTGCTCGATCTCTTCCAGGATCTCCTGGGTGATCAGGCCCTCGGCGATCTCGCGGAGTGCGACGACCGTCGGCTTATCGTTTTCCCATTCCACCAGGGGCTCCGCACCATTCGCCAGCTTGCGCGCGCGCTTCGAGGCAACTATGACGAGATCGAACAGATTGTCGACGTGGTCTAGGCAGTCTTCGACGGTGATTCGAGCCATTTGGGGTCCACCAGGATCCGTGAATAGGGCCGGGTAGACTAACGAGACTCGGCCGGAATAGCAATGATCCCCGCCGCCGGCTCAGCGAGTTTCGCTATCCGCGCAGCAGCGCTTCGACCCGTCGACGGACGTCGCGATCCCGCGTTGACGTTGCGTCCGAGTGCCCGGCCATCGCTGCCAATAGCTGTTCCGCCGCGACGTCTATGTCATCGTTGATGACGACGTGGTCGAACTCATCCCAGTGAGCCATGTCGTCGACTGCTTCGCCGAGGCGCCGCTCGATGGTTTCTTCAGAGTCGGTCCCGCGGCCACGCAGCCGGCGCCCAAGTTCCCTGACCGACGGCGGCAGGATGAAGATGCTGTCGCAATCCGGCTCAACGCTGCGGACCTGTCGCGCGCCCTGCCAGTCGATCTCGAGCAGAACGTCGCGGCCATCGTCACGCAGCACCGCCACGTGTTCCCGGCCCGTGCCGTAGTAATTGCCGAACACCTCCGCATGTTCCAGAAATTCGCCCGCGTCGCGCATCGCTTCGAACCGATCGCGCGACAGGAAATGATAATCGTGTCCGTCCGTCTCCCCTGTGCGTCGCGGACGCGTCGTATACGAAACGGAGAACGTCAGTTCCGGGCGCTCACGCATTACCCGGCGAACCAGCGTTGTCTTGCCGGCACCCGATGGCGCCGAGAAAACGAAAAGTCTTCCCCTGCGTTCGGTCACCCGCGCCGATCCCGACTGAAGCCTGAGCGATTCATCTGCCGGCTATTGTAGTTCAGAGTCTCGCGCCGCGGTCAGAAACGAAAGCGCCCGACGCTTTGCGGCGCCGGGCGCGTTTGAGTCGTTACCCGACTGTGTTGGATAACTTACTTCTGGTTGCCTACCGGCGGGTGCAACTGGACATTGCCGCCGTGAAGATCGCCTTCACAGCGAGCCACCTCGGTGCCTGAGCTGTCCTCGACGATGAACTGAATGGCGTCCGGATCGTTGTTTTCCTTCGGACCGCCTTCGCCGCCGTCGAAGAAGAAACCGCGGCAGGTATATCCAGGCTCGTTATTGAACCGTCCGGTGCACGCGAAGTTCAGCTTGTCGATGTCGAAGCCTTTCTTGCCGCCCGGTTGCTCCGGGCCGGTGCTGCCGGTCGATTCACACGAAGTGACCGCGATGTCGTTCGTATGGAACTTCGAACCTTCGAGCGAGCCCTCGTGCCAGTTGACTTCCTTCGCGCCGGAGGGCGGCGGACCGATGTTGCCGCCGAAGGTGCAGGTCTTCTTACCTTGCGGGCTCAGGACGTCGGCATTGTTGAATCCGCCGGTCGTTTCCCAGCAGACGTCGTTATCGCCCTCCTGAATGATCAGCGCTTCGATCGCACCTGACCCGTTCAGGATCACGCGGGCATGGCTGACGCCGGCGACTGCGAAATCGTCGATCGTCTGGACGCCGTTATCGCCGACCGGCGGCAATGAGATACTGATAGCCGGGTCGATGTCCGGGCCCATCAGAAGTAGCATCGCACCGTCTTCGCCCTCGGGTTCATCGACGTCCATGTAAGTGATGCCGGTGACCTCCACCAGCCCCTTGCCCTTCAACGTCGTGAAGTCGAACTCGAGGAACTGGCCTTTCTGGTCGGCATCGTCTGTCAGCAAAGCAGGCGAATCACCGCCGTCGATGTTGCCCGAACCGTTGCGGTCGAGCAGCGAATCCTGCTCGTTGACGATCAGGATGTTGCCGAGCGGCGCGTCGTTCTGGAACTCCGAGCCGCGGTTGCCGCCTGTCGCGGGATTGCCATCCTTGTCTTTGCCCGGCCCACCGAAATCCTGGTTGGGCGTCCCCAGGTCGTAGTCGATGCCTGGCGGATTGCTGCTGTCGAAAATCACTGCGGCGTTATCGTTCATCGTCAATGATGGATTGAATCCATTGACGCCGACATAGCCGCCTTTGAGGCCGCTAGCTCCGAGGCCGTTTGAGAGTTGTTCGACGATGGTGCCCGGGGCTAAGCCTTCGAAGTTGAGTTCTGCGGCGTGTGCGGGCAGCGAGGCGCCGAGCGAGATCAGCGCCGGAAGCGCCAGGTTTCGCCAGGTGAAACGAATGTTCATGGTTTTCTCCTTTTTATTTAGTTCACGAACGCTTACTGGATTTTCTTGAGATCGATATTGTCCGTTTCTTTATTCATCCTTCGAAAGTTGTTTATCGAGCTTCAATAATACGCCGTTACAAAGATCTTCGTAAACTCTCGATCGTTATGGTAAATCGCCGAGACAGCGTGTCGCGGCCTGCACTCTGCCGCGTTTATTCCACATTCTGGACCTGCTCTCGCATCTGCTCGATCAGTACTTTCAGATCCACCGCGGCCTGCGTGGTCTCGGTATCGGCTGACTTCGAGCCGAGCGTGTTGGCCTCGCGATTGAGTTCCTGCATCAGGAAGTCGAGGCGGCGACCGACCGGCTGCTCGCCGTTGAACGCCGAGCGGACTTCCGAGACGTGCGCAATCAGGCGATCGAGCTCTTCGGAAACGTCGAGTTTCTGCGCGATGATTGCCAGTTCCTGTTCGAGTCGTTCCGGATCGACCTGGGCGTTGAGCGACTCGATCCGTTGCTCGATGCGTTTGCGGATTTCGACGAGCACGTCGGGGAGTCGTTTCTGCACGCCGGCGACGATCGTGGCGATATCCCGGCAACGTTCTTCGAGCATGTCCCGGACCTTGGCGCCCTCGTTGGCGCGGCTGGCGAGCAACCTGTCAACGGCCGCCTGCAGCGCGTCCGTCGTCGCCGGCAGGTTCGCGTCGATATCGACCGGGCGCTCCTCGAGCACGCCGGGGCTTCTCAATACGGTCATCGGGCTGACAGCGGCGGGGCTCTCCATCTCGGTCGCGATCGCCTGTAGTTGTTCGATGACCTCGCGCGCCTTGTCCATGTTCAGCTGCGGTGCATGATGCTCGTCCTGGTAGCTGTTGAATGTGATGCTGACGTCGACCTTGCCGCGTTTGATGCTGCCCGATATGACCTTGCGCAGGTCCTGTTCGAAAGAGCGAAAGCCCTCCGGTAAACGAAACTGCATGTCGAGGTAACGGTGATTGACGGAACGGATCTCGATTTCGAGCTGCCCGTCGGGGGCCTGGGCCTCGATGCGCCCGAAGCCCGTCATGCTGTGGAGTTGTCCCATGTTTTGACCAGTGTTGAAACGCGATTGAATATCGCGACGTCGGCGTATGATGCCACGACCGGGGGCGGGTTTATGGCAAAATGCACCGCAGGTTCGGGGCCGAGCGCTTAAAACTCGCCCGCCGGACATGCGGCACGTCAGGTCATCGCGACCTTTCACAGGCCGCGCCTTTGGATCTCAACCCGGGAAACCCGTTTTGCAGTTTGAAACCGCCGAACTCAGCCTGATTGGAGGGCGTGAGGAAAATCAGGATCGTGTCCGCATAGAGAAAGGGCAGGATTCGGTGTTGCTGATCGTGATCGATGGTATGGGCGGTCATTCCGATGGTGCCAAAGCCGCCGAGGTTGCCGCCGAGACGATTGCCAGCGTGTACCGCAAGACCTCGCAACCGATCTTCGATCCGCAGGGTTTTCTGCATCTCGCGATTGGGCGCGCTCACCAGAACCTGGTCGACCTCGGCGCCTCCGTCAGGATGGAGAAACGCCCGCGCGCAACCTGCGTCGCGTGCCTGGTTCAGGACTCCGCCGCTTATTGGGGGCACGTGGGTGACAGTCGGGCCTATCTGGTCAGGAATGAGCGTGTGGCTCAACGGACGCGCGACCACAGCCACGTGGAGCTGCTGTTGCAGGAAGGCCTCATTACCGAGGATGAGATCACCGACCATCCGATGCGCAATTTCGTCGAATGCTGTCTCGGCGGCGATGTCGTTCTGCCGGGCATGTCGGTGACCAATCAGAAGAAGCTGTATCCGGGCGATACGCTGGTCGCGTGCAGCGACGGATTCTGGTCCGGTCTCGACGATCACGACATCGCTACGCTGAGTGTGCGTGAGGGTGCGTTGGCCGACGGGCTCCGCGAGTTGGGTGAGTTGGCCGTCAAGACATCCGGGCAGTTCGCGGACAACACGTCCGCTGTCGCCCTGCGCTGGGGAGGCTGAACGATGGCACAAAGTCGCCCCAGCGGGCGAGCGCCCGACGAATTGCGGCCGGTCAGTTTCACACCGGGATTCACGCGCCATGCCGATGGTTCCGTGCTCGCGGAATTCGGCGATACACGCGTGTTATGCACCGCGAGCGTCGATGATGGCGTGCCACGATTCCTGCGTGGCCGCGGCCGCGGCTGGATTACCGCCGAATATGGAATGCTGCCGGGGTCGACCCATACGCGCTCCAGCCGCGAGGCCGCGCGCGGCAAGCAATCGGGCCGCACGCTTGAGATTCAGCGACTGATCGGACGTTCGCTGCGCGCCATCGCTAACCTCGAAGCGCTGGGCGAGATCACGATCACTCTGGATTGCGATGTGTTGCAAGCCGACGGCGGAACTCGAACCGCTGCGATATCGGGATCCTGGGTCGCGCTGACGATGGCCATCGAAAAGCGCCTGAAGGCGGGTCAGCTCAAGGCAGATCCGTTGCACGGGCAGATCGCGGCCGTATCGGTCGGCATATGGCAGGGAGTCCCCGTGCTCGACCTCGACTATCCCGAGGATTCATCGGCCGAAACCGACATGAATGTCGTCATGAAGGATGCCGCGGCGTTCGTCGAAGTGCAGGGCACGGCCGAGGGACACCCGTTCCGGCGTGACGAGCTGGATGCGTTGCTCGATCTCGCGACGGGCGGCATGCGGGAAATCCAGGCCGCGCAAAACAAAGCGCTGGGCAGATGATCCGCCGCAGGGTCGTTCTGGCCTCGGGCAATGCCGGCAAGCTTAAAGAGCTGCAGTCTTTGCTCGGCGACCGGCTCGAACTCGCGCCGCAATCCGACTTCGATATCGACGGCGTCGAGGAGACCGGCGAGACGTTCGAGGAAAATGCCCTGCTCAAGGCGCGTCATGCCGCCGCGGCAGCCGGACTGCCGGCGATCGCTGATGATTCGGGGCTTGAGGTCGACGCGCTCGGTGGGGCGCCGGGGGTCAGGTCGGCGCGCTACGCCGGGGAAGACGGCAACGATCGGGCCAACAACGACAAGTTGCTGCGTGAGCTCGCGGACGTCACGGGCGCACAGCGACGTGCCCGGTTCAGGGCCGTCGTCGTCTACGTGGACAGTGCCGACGATCAGCAACCGCTGATCGCCGAGGGGGCCTGGGAAGGCTTCATCGCGCACGAGCCCCGGGGCTCGAATGGGTTCGGCTACGACCCCCTGTTCCTGGACGGAACGGCGCACCGAACGTCGGCGGAACTGGACCCGGAAGACAAGAATTCACGCAGTCACCGTGGCAAAGCGGCGCGGCGTTTGCGCGAGTTACTCCACGGGCATTGACCCGGAACTTGCCGTATTGCGGCGCGGTTTATGCACAATGTTCGCCTATTGACCAAATTTCATGGAGATATGGTACTTTTCATCAGGAGGAATCATCGGAAAAGTCTGTAACTCTTTGTTTTTTAAATAAGATAACGAAATGGTTAAATCTTGCGCAGATTTCCATTTTTTCCAGTGTTGTCAGTCGCTAGCCTGTGGATTGCCCGATTCATCCACAGAGTTATCCACAGGAATTGTGGATAACACGACCACTTGCCACGGGCCTCGCCAAGCGCTATTCTTCCGCGCCCCCGAAGCCGGGGCTATTTTGATCAGCGGCCCGCGCGACAGAACTATCAGGTATCGACGCCATGAAGCCCGACATTCATCCTCAGTACAATGAGATCAAGGTTATCTGCAGCTGCGGTAACGAATTCCAGACGAAGTCGACGTTGTCTGACGAACTGCACATCGACGTCTGTTCGGCCTGTCACCCTTTCTATACTGGCACCCAGAAGATCGTCGACACCGCTGGTCGCGTCGACAAGTTCCGCCGCAAGTACGGCATGAGCTGAGGCCGGCCAGGCAGCGTTCGGCGCCTGACCGCCCGTTCGTTAAACCGGAATAAACCCTTACGACACGCGGACTGGGCATTGCCGGTCCGCGTTTTTGTGCACGGGGCGCGCCGGTCCACTATAATACGTGACCCCCATTCCTCTGGATGACATCTTCGAGGTCAGCCTCGCGCCGGCCGCAGGTCGTCCAACGGCGGTCATTCGCTGGCCGCCCGGGTTCAGGCGAACAAGCAAGCGGATCAGCGACGCGGAAGCGGGGGCGGTGTTGTGTCAGATTGGAGCCGGATTAAAATATGAGTGACAAGACCTATAAGTTGCAGGATTCCGAGTCGGGCAAGAGTATTGAGCTGCCAGCGCAATCCGGCACAGTCGGTCCCGATGTTTTCGATATTCGATCCCTGTACGGCGAGATGGGTACGTTCACGTACGATCCCGGCTTCGCCTCGACCGCCAGCTGCGCCAGCGCCATCACCTACATCGACGGGGCCAAAGGCCTTCTGATGTACCGTGGTTACCCGGTCGAGCAGCTGGCCGAGAAGAGTTCCTTCCTCGAAGTCTGTTACCTGCTGCTGTACGGCGAACTACCGAGCGCCGGTCAGCTGGCTGAGTTCGACCAGACCATCCGCACCCACACGATGATTAACGAAACCATGTTGCGATTGTTCAACGGGTTTCACCACGACGCGCACCCGATGGCCATGGTTACCGGCGTCGTCGGTTCGGCGTCCGCTTTCTACCACGATACGACTGATATCTATGACCCGCGTCACCGCGACATATTCGCGCACCGGATTATCGCCAAGATTCCAACGATCGCAGCGGCCGCTTACAAGCACTCGCTCGGTCAGCCTTTCATCTACCCCCGCAACGACCTCAACTATGCAGAGAATCTGCTGCATATGTTCTTCGCCGTGCCCACCGCGGACTACGAGGTCAACGAAATCGCGGCCGAAGTCATGGACCTGCTGTTCATTCTGCACGCCGATCACGAGCAGAACTGCAGCACGTCGACGGTCAGAATTGCCGGCAGCTCGGGCGCCAACCCGTATTCGGCGATCGCTGCGGGCATCGCCGCTCTGTGGGGACCTGCGCACGGCGGCGCGAACGAGGCCGTGCTGAACATGCTCGAGGAGATTGGTTCAGTCGACCGAATCGAGAAGTACGTCGCCAAGGCCAAGGACAAGGACGATCCGTTCCGCCTGATGGGATTCGGTCACCGCGTTTACAAGAACCACGATCCGCGCGCGACGATCATTCGCGGCGCGTGTCACAGGGTCCTGAATAGCCTTGGCCAGGTCAATTCGCCGCTGTTCGAGCTCGCACTGAAGCTGGAAGAGATCGCGCTGCAGGACGAATACTTCATCGAGAAGAAGCTGTATCCGAATGTCGATTTCTACTCCGGCATCATCTACCGCGCGCTCGGCCTGCCGACTTCGATGTTCACGGTGATGTTCGCGATCGCGAGGACCGTCGGCTGGGTGTCTCACTGGCGCGAGATGATCGTCGATCCGGAGGGGCGCATCGGCCGGCCGCGGCAGCTCTACGTCGGGCCACAGTCCCGCGACTACGTCGACGTCGCCGACCGCTGAGTTTTCCGGCCGCGGAATCAGAGGCAGCTGGTTTGCGATACCAGCGCTTCAACGTCCCTGATCGATCCGCGCTGCATCGGCCGGCCATTAACCGGACTTAGCGGCGACCGGCGGCGGTGCTTCTCCATGAAGACCGTGGCGGCGTATTCGAAATCTTCGTCGATGAACCTGAAGCCCGGGAATTTTTCACCGTGGCGCAACTTGAACTGATGCCGGAACTGCGTCGCGCGATGATGAATCCCGAGCGCATCGAGGGTCGACCCGACGGCCTCTGGCGAGTCGCTGAAGACGTGCAGGTCGATGGTCGAGTGCTGGGTGGCATTGCCGCTCAGGACGGCGCCGACGAGTCTCGCATGAAAGACCCGTAGTGAATGCATGACCCGCAGCGCTGCCGCGCGCAATTCCAGGACATGATGATGATGGGAGTCGCCGCGGAAGATTCGATTGCGCTCGGCTAGCGCCTGTTCGATCTCACCGTTACTCGGCAGCGGGCCGACAGATCTCAGTCCGAGTCGCTCGACGGCCTTGTCTTTCGCCGCCCGAAAGTCCGTCAGGCCCTGTTCCTGGATCAGTCGCGCGGCTTCGTTGGCGATCGCGGCACGTCGGTTGTCCGGTCGATGCCTGTCATGCCTGCTCAAAAGATGTCCTCTTCCTCGTCGGCAGTCGCGAATTCGTCGGAATTGAACACGGTACCAGTCTCGCCTTCGTCTATTTCAGGAACGTGACCGTCGCGGAATAGCTCGAAGATGGCACCTTCGTAGCCCGCCGGCGCAACGAGCCCGGATTCCGGCACGATGCGTGCGGTGATGATTCCACTCGGCCGAGGAATCATGGCGTTCTTCGTGCCCGCGAGCGCGGTCGCCATGAAATTCTTCCATATGGGCAGTGCCGTCCGGCCGCCCTCCTCGCCGGCGCCGAGGGATCGGTCCTGGTCGAATCCGACCCATGCGGTCGCGACGATGTCCCCGTTGAAGCCGCTGAACCAGGCATCCCGGCGGTCGTTCGACGTGCCGGTCTTGCCCGCGATATCCGATCGGCCAAGTTCGCGCGCACGTCGCCCCGTGCCGCGCTGGATCACGTCGCGCATCATGTCGTAGACGAGGTAAGCGTTTTCGGCGGTGATGACGCGTGGCGCCTGGTTACCGACGGTATCGACGAAGCTCGGTGCTTCTTCCGCGGTCGGTCGCCACTGCAGACCGTGTCGAGCCATCGCATCAAAGCTCTGATATCGAGGGACTTCGTTGACCACGTCTTCTGCAGTGTGCGTGCGTTCTTCGATGGCATCCGGATCATCGAAGCGCAGAACATCGTCGTTCGCGATTTCGACCGTGTTGTCTTGCATATCCCGCCGGGGCCCGACGCCGGCGAGCCAACGGGTTTTGCAATTACGGCAGACGATCTTGGAATTCGTCTCTAGCAATATCTCATTGTCGGCGTCGAGAACGCGTTCGACCAGGTAATGATCGACGCGATGCCCACCGCTCGCGAAGGTCGCGTAACCGGACGCGATGTCCCAGGGCGACGCGCCGCCACTGCCTAGTGCGAGCGACAGGTCTCGTGGCAGCGCGCTGTCGGGCAGACCGAATGGCGCGATGTGATCGATCGCCGGGCCGAGGCCGGTGCCGCGCAGAATGCGGACGGATACGAGATTTAGCGACTTGACCAGCGCTTCGCGCAGCCGCGTCGGGCCGTGGAACTTGCGTGAGTAGTTCTCGGGACGCCACGCCGTCTCCAGCGCCGCGTCATCGAAAACCACCGGTGCATCGTTGACCAATGTCGCCGTCGTGAAACCATTCTCCAGCGCTGCCGAGTAGATGAACGGCTTGAACGACGATCCTGGCTGGCGGCGCGTCTGTACCGCTCGGTTGAACTTGCTCGCGTAAAAGTCGAACCCGCCGGTCAGCGCGACGGTCGCGCCGTCGAACGGATCGAGAGCGACGAACGCGCCCTGGACCTGCGGCATTTGCGCCAGCTGCCAGCCCTTGTCGGCGACATACAGCATATATACAAGGTCGCCCGCCGCGAGCATTTCATCGATGCCTTCGGGTGCGCCGCTGATGATGTCGTCATTGATGTAACGGCGCCATTTGATGTTGTCCCATGGAACCGTGACCCGCCCGACGCCGCGGATGTAGATGTCGGCAGAATCGTCTTCGCCGGTCGCCAGCACGACGGATATATAGAGGTTCTCGCGAGACGGATAGACGCTCAGCATCTTCGCGAGAGCCATGTCGGACAGATCCGCCGGCGACTCAACGAGGCCGTCGACCTCGATGTCGAGCGGCTCGTCCGAATCTTCCGTTAGACCGCTGGCGGCCATGGCGTCTTCGCGCAGCTGTTGGTTCGTCTCGCTGATCAGCTCGTCGAGCACGCCCCGGGCCACAGGACCCCGGAAACCGTGACGGCGATCGTACTCCAGCAACGCAGTGCGCAGAGCCTTCTGAGCCGCGTTTTGCAGTCGCGCGTCGATGGTCGTGATGACCTTGTAACCAGCTGTATACGCTTCGAGGCCGAAACGTCGAACCATCTCGGCTCTGACCATCTCGGTGACATAGGGTGCTTCGAGTTCGACCTTGGGCCCGTACAGGTGCGATTCGACCGGCAGCGCCAGCGCGTCTTCGTATTCGGCTTCGCCGACATAACCCAGTTCAAACATCCGGCGAAGCACGTACGCGCGGCGTTCCGTCGCACGGTCCACGTTAGAAACGGGGTTTAGCGTGGACGGCGCTTTCGGCAATCCGGCGATCGTTGCCGCTTCGCCGACCGTCAGCTCCTGCAGCGACTTCCCAAAATAAACTTCGGCTGCCGCGCCCACGCCGTAGGATCGTTGCCCGAGGAAAATCTTGTTCAGATATAGCGACAGGATTTCCTCTTTGGAAAATTCGTTCTCGATCTGTACGGCCAGGATCAGTTCCTTGGCCTTGCGGATGAACGAACGCTCGCGCGTCAGGAAGTACACGCGCGCGAGTTGCTGTGTGATTGTGCTGCCGCCCTGGCTGCGGGACCCGGTCATCATCAGGTTGATTGCCGCGCGGGTAATGCCCTGGTAGTCGAAGCCGGGATGCTCGAAGAATCGATCATCTTCGGCCGCGAGGAATGCGCTGATGACGACCGGCGGGATGTCTTCGTAACGCGCGGGCGTGCGGCGCTTCTCGCCGATCTGCGCCATCAGTCGACCATCGCGTGAAAAAACGCGCAGCGGCGTCTGCAGTTCGACTTGACGCAGCGTTTCCGCGGACGGCAGGCTCGGCGACAGGTAGTAATAGGCGCCGGCAATGATCGCCAGGACGGTAATGATTGCCGTCGCGATCAATCCCGCGAGGATGGCTAAAAATCTGGTCATCAGTTTAGACAGTTTGCAGTGCGGCGCACTCTAACAATATCCGTGTCCGAAAAGCGAAGACAATCCCTTGCTAACAGGGGTTCGATTATGCATATTAGCCGCGGTTTATGGGCAAACTCACCGAAAGGTGGGGACGCAAAGCCACCGGTCTACGGGACTCCGGGAGCTGCGACGGCAAGAGTAACGGCCAATCGCGAGCAGGGTTGACCTAGGATAGCGGGGCTGCCGAGTGTAGGGGCGCGAAGGCCCGGGCAGTCGTTTTTATCCTCTTCCCCGCAGTTTTCCTGCAATTTCCCATATTCCGAGGCATCCGGCGCCATGGTTGTCGAGCCGGTCGGATTGTAAAAGTGTGAAATAGGTTGGTTTGCTTTATATCCTGATCGATATATAGTTAAATCAGGTATCTCAGGTGGTTAGCGATATTGCTATCGCAAGCTACGGACTTAGAAGGGAAAAAATGTGCTTTTGGGGTCGCGTTCTAAGCCGCTGATCGGGCTCGATATAACTACGTCCTCGATCAAGCTTCTGGAGTTGGCGCAGGTGGGCAAGGGCTATCGTGCTGAGTGTTACTCAGCTGAGGCCACGCCACCGAATTCCATCAATGAAAAAACCATTGTCGACGCTGATGCGGTCGGTGAGGCGATTCGTCGTGCCGTGAAACGGTCCGGCACGAAAGCGACGGAAGTCGCGATCGCAATCAGCGGTGATGCCGCAATTACCAAAGTGATCCAGATGCCGAGCAACCTCGGCGAGAACGATCTGGAAGGCCAGGTCGAAATTCAGGCGGACCAATACATTCCGTTCCCGATGGAAGAGGTCAGTTTCGATTTCGAGGTCCTCGGTCCGTCGACCAACGATCCGGAGATGAACGACGTACTCCTGGTCGCGACGCGCACCGAGAACGTCGATCAGCGGCGCGCGGCGGTCGAAGCCGCCGGCATGAAAGCGCGAGTCGTCGACGTCGAGCCTTTCGCACTCGAAAATGCTTGCCACCTGCTTGCCCACCAAATGCCCGATGGGGGCGTCGATCACCTGATCGCCGTCGTGGATTTCGGGGCAAGCAACACGACTTTTAGCGTTCTGCAGGACATGCGCGTCGTCTATACGCGCGATTTCTCTTTTGGTGGTCAGCAGCTGACCGAAGAAATCATGCGCACCTACGGCCTGAGCCTCGAAGACGCGGGCCGCGCGAAGAAAGAAGGCGGATTGCCGAGTAACTACCAGCCCGAAGTCCTCGATCCGTTTATCGATGACATGACTCAGCAGGTCAGTCGCTCATTGCAGTTCTTCCTGGCGTCGGGCGGCGGGCGCGAACAGCCGGACCAGATTCTCGTCTGCGGCGGTTGCGCGAACATTCCCGGCGTGGCCGACGTGATTTCAAGCAAGGTCGGCATCCCGACCGAGATCGGCGATCCACTCGGTTATATGAAAGTATCCGGAAAAGCCAAGTCACAGGGCGTTCGCGCGGACGCGACGGCTCTGCTGACGGCCTTCGGACTCGCGTTACGGAGTTTCGACTGATATGCCTCGCATTAACCTACTGGCATGGCGCGACGAGCTGCGTGAGCAGCGGCGGAATCAGTTCTATATGGCACTCGGTGCGGCCGCGCTCGGTGCCGGCCTTGTCGTATTGGCCGCGAACATCACGTTCAACAGCATCATCGGTCATCAGAACGACCGCAACAGAATGCTCCAGAGTGAAATAGATGCGCTGAACATTCGGATCGAGGAGATCCTGAGCCTCGAGGATCAGAAAGATCGCCTGCTTGCGCGCATGGAAATCATCGAGCAGCTGCAACGCAGCCGACCCGGAATTGTGCACGTGTTCGAAGAACTCGTATCGACGATACCCGACGGCGTCTTCCTGAATTCGGTGAAGCAGAATGGCAATCGCATCGAATTGATCGGCGCGGCGGAATCGAATACCCGCGTGTCGGCATTGATGAGAAACATCGATGGCTCGGAATGGCTCAGCAAGCCGGATCTTGAAGTCGTCGAGGTCAAGGACAACGCGCGCGGCAGTGATGGCCAGCGTGCCAGTGAATTCAAGGTCTTCGCTACCGCGACAAACGCGGAAGATGAGCAGGAGGAGGCGACGCAATGAACTTCCTCGACGAGCTCCAAAGCCTGGATTTCAATGACATCGGCCGGTGGCCGTTCATGTTTCGCTCACTGTTCGTCGCGCTGGCTTTCGTCATAGCCGTCGGCGCCGGTTTCTACTTCCTAGTATATAAAGAGCAGATGCCGCGACTGGAACGTTCGCAGCAGGCTGAACAGGAACTGCGTTCGTCCTTCGAGCAGAAGCAGAAGAAAGCGGCGAACTTCGACGCTTATCGTGCGCAGCTGGACGAGATCGAGCGGTCTTTCGGCACGATGCTCCGGCAGCTGCCCGGCAAGACGGAGATTCCGAATCTGCTGGTCGACATTTCGCAGACTGGCCTCGCAGCCGGTTTGCAGGAAGAGTTGTTCCAGCCGAGCGACGAGGTCCTGAAGGACTTCTACGCCGAGAAGCCGATCCGTATTCGCCTGAAAGGCTCGTATCACGAATTTGGCAAGTTCGTCAGCGACATTGCGGCTCTGCCGCGTATTGTGACGCTGCACAACGTAGAGATTGTTCCGGAGAACGCGCAGGGCCCCGCTGATGAGCTCGTCATGAACGTCACGGCGAAGACCTACCGGTACCTGGATCAGGATGAAGAGGACGCAGAGGGCTAGTGTTGAGCACGCAAATGAAAATCAGGCGCTTGCTGAAAACCGCGATCCCGGCACTACTGTCGATATTTGTTGTCGCCTGTGGCGGCGACATGAGCGATCTGCAGGGGTACATCGCAGAGGTGAAGCAGCGCCCGGGTGGCCGCATCGAGCCGCTGCCACAGATCAAGCCATACGAGACATTCCGGTATCGCGTGGACAACCTGCGCTCGCCGTTCCTTCCGGATCGGCGCGAGGCCAACTCGGGTAAGCCCACCGGGCCAACGCCGATCGAGAATCGCAACAAGGAATACCTGGAGCAGTTCCCGCTCGACACTCTGTCGATGGTTGGGACGCTCGCGCGCGAAGGCAAGACTTACGGCCTCCTGCAAACGGCCGACGGGCTTGTGCATCGCGTAATTCCCGGCAACTACGTCGGGCAGAATGACGGGCGCATCGTGAACATTGACGACAGTGGAATTCAGGTGGAGGAGCTGGTGGCAGACGGCATCGGGGGCTTCTTCAAGCGAACAGCAGAAATTGGGATTGACTGATCGACGCGAGTGTTGAGTTGAGTCGATTAACAGCGACAGACGCCTTTAAGGGGGCGTGTGGGAGTAGTAGATAATGAGCAGAGCTAGGCCGAATCGGGATTTGACGACTGCGCGAGCGCGGGCCGGCACCTTGTCGACATTGCAAAGGTCCTCTATTGCAGGATCAATGTTGACGGCGCTGTCTTGCGTACTTGCGTTGACCTTCGTCACGGCTACTTCCGCCTTCGCCCAGGGCGCCTCGAATAGTCTGGAAGATATCCAGGTTCGTGCGCTTCCCGGCAATCAGATCGAGTTGCGGCTGGTTACGTCAGGCGCCGCGCCCGAGCCACTCGCATTTACGATCGATCAACCGGCGCGCATTGCACTGGATCTGCGCGACACAACCCTTGGGCTAAAAAGTCGGCGCAAGGACGTCGGCATCGGCGTGCTCGATACGATTCTCGCAGCCGAAGCCAATGGCCGCACGCGCGTGGTTCTGAACCTCGATGCGATGGTTCCGTATCAAACGCGCGTAGAGGGCAATGCTGTTCTCGTGACGCTCGGCTCCGCCGGCTCCAGTTCGAATGCGTCTGCACCGGCCGTTGCCGCGGCGACGACCGCAGCGCCGGTCCGCGCGGTTGAAGGCGCGCGCTCGATCGAAGCGGTCGACTTTCGTCGTACGGAAGCCGGCGGTGGACGCCTGACCGTGACGCTGTCGGAAGTCGGTACACCCGTCGACGTCCGTCAGGCAGGCGATCAGGTCATACTAAATTTCGCCGGCACGGCGCTCCCCGACGAGTTTATGAAGCGACTGGATGTGCTCGACTTCGCGACACCGGTCAAGACGATCGACTCGCTGCGCGTTGGCGGCGGCACCCGCATCATCTTGTCGGCCAAGATGCCGTTCGAGGAACTCGCATACCAGACCGACAATGTATTCACGGTCGAAGTGCAGCCGGTGGCCGAGCGCGATAAACAGGATACGGTGCCGACACTGTTCAGCCCCGATCGCGTCTACGAAGGCGAACGCCTGACGCTGAACTTCCAGGACATCGAGACCCGAGCGGTGCTGCAGCTGCTGGCTGACGTCAGCGGACGCAATATCGTCGTGTCGGATACGGTGCAGGGCAACGTAACCCTGCGTTTGCGTGGCGTACCTTGGGACCAGGCGCTGGATATCGTGCTGGCGACCAAAGGACTCGACATGCGCGAGAACGGTAGCGTCATCATCGTGGCGCCGGCCGAAGAGATCTCGGCACGTGAACGCGCCGACCTCGAGTCACGCAAGGAAATCAAGGAACTCGAGCCGCTCGTCGCCGAGTATCTGCAGGTCAACTATGCGAAGGCTGCCGACCTGGCAGAACTGATCTCGGGCTCCAGCGGTGCCGGGGGCAACGCACTGATTTCGGAACGCGGTTCCGTCGGCATCGACGACCGCACGAATACGCTGCTGTTGCAGGACACGGTCGACCGCATCGCCGATATTCGTCGCTTGGTCGCGACGCTGGATATCCCGGTCCGGCAGGTCCTGATCGAGTCGCGCATCGTCGTCGTCCGTGACGACTTCAGCCGCGATCTTGGCATCCGCTGGGGCGCGACGGTCGTCAAGGAGAACGGTGACGGCATCATCTCTACGACGGGCTCGGCTGAGGGCAATAACACGATCGTCGACAGCGCGGTGGACAATATTGGCATCAGCGGCCAGCCGTTCCCGGTCGACCTGCCGAATCTCGACGACCGATTCAACATCAATCTTCCGGTCGCGAATCCCGCGGGCAGCTTCGCGCTCGCGATTCTAGACAATGACTATCTCGTCGACCTCGAACTTTCGGCTCTGCAGGCCGAAGGCCGCGGCGAGGTTATTTCTTCACCACGCGTGATCACGGCCAACCAGAAAGAGGCCAACATCAAGCAGGGTGTCGAGATTCCTTACCAGGAAGCATCATCGAGCGGCGCGACGACGACGCAATTCAAGGAAGCCGTGCTGAGCCTGACGGTCACGCCGCAGATCACGCCGGACAATCGCATCATCATGGACCTGCTCGTGACGAAGGACAGCGTCGGCGAAGTCGTGACGACGGAGCGCGGCGGTTCCGTGCCGAGTATCGACACGCGGTCCATCCAGACGCAGGTGCTCGTCAACAACGGCCAGACGGTCGTGTTGGGCGGTATCTATGAAACAGAGCAGGGTGAAACGCTGACGAAGGTGCCGTGGCTCGGGGATATCCCGGCGCTCGGTGCGCTATTCCGCTCGACGCGCGTCGTGTCGAACAAGTCGGAACTTTTAATTTTCGTGACGCCAAAAATACTAAAAGAAGGCTCGAACATCTTTTGAGCGCAAGAGGCCATACGAAGGAACACTCTTAGAGGACAGGTAGTATGAAGCGGGCTTTTTCTTTTGGGATGGTGTTGGCGTATCTGCTGATTGCAGGTTGCGGCGGCGGAACTAGCGATAACTCGATTCTCGATCCGGGTGGTGGCTTGTTGGCCACGCCGCAGGCCACGTCGATTCAGCTGATTGCGAGTTCGCCGCAGTTCCCGTCGGATCAGACGGGTCTCGACACGCTCACACTCACGGCGATTGCGAAGGACGAAAACAACAATTCGTTGTCCGGTGTCGCGATCGTATTCGATGCGGGCGGCGATCCGTCTGCAAGCATTAGTGTCGACTCCACCGACAATCCTGCGGTCACCGGCAGCGCCGGTATCCTGAACGCCGACCTGTCGAACGGCATTGGCGGCGCGCAGAATCGTACGATTCGAATCACCGCGACTGACGCGGAGAGTGGCGTTGCCGCCTCCATCAGCATCCAGGTCGTGGGGACGATTCTTACACTCAGCGGCCCGAATTCGCTCGCGCAGAACGATTCTGCCGATTATGTGGCGCAACTGACTGACGCCAAGGGTGCCGGCATTCCGTTCCAGACCGTCACGATTACATCGGCAGTCGGCAATACGATCGACGCGCCGAGTCTCGTCACCGACGCGACGGGCGTGGTGACTTTCACTCTGACAGCGACTCAGGCCGGTAACGATACGCTGACGGTTTCGGCGCTCGGCGAGACGACGGCGCAGAATGTCGCCGTTTCGAATGATCAGTTCACACTGACGAATTCGTCGGCGCCGGTGACGGATATTCCGCTGACGCCGACGGTCGAGACGGTGACGCTGACGTGGGCGGTCGGCGGGGCTCCGCAGGGCGGTCAGACCATCAACTTTACGGCGACGCGCGGTACCCTCAGCGCCTCATCGGCAGTGACGGACGCCGCCGGTCAGGCCAGCGTGACCATAACGTCCAACACGGCGGGCCCGAGTGTCATCACGGCGTCCAATGCGTCTGGCACGAGCACGACGCTGTCACTCGAATTCGTTGCGACGAATCCGACGCAGATTTCCGTTCAGGCGGATCCGTTCACGATCGGCCCCGGCGACTCTGCCGAGATTCAGGCCGTTGTTCGTGATGCCGCGGACAACCTCGTCAAGAACCAGACCGTGAATTTCCTGATCGTGTCAGACGACAGCAACGGTTTCCTGACGTCGGCTTCCGCCATCACCGACAGCCAGGGTAAGGCGACGACGTTCTATACGGGCGGCCAGTCGCCGGGCGCCGAGAACGGCGTGGAGATATCGGCCACGGTCCTCAACACGGCGATCACCGGTACCGTAACTCTGACCGTCGCGCGTCGACAGTTCGACTTCATCATCGGTACCGGTAATACGGTCACCGAGATAACGACGGCGGCATTGGCGCAGGAATGGAACATCATCGTGACGGACTCGGTCGGCAACTCTGTCGAGAACACGCCGATCCAGGTCAGCTTGCGCTCGTTGTTCTTCAAGAAGGGCTTCCTCGAGAAAAACGTGGCTGAGGGTCAGTGGGTTTATGCGGCCGCGAACAGTCCGCCGATCGCCTGCCCGGACGAAGACGTCAATCGAAACGGCATCCTCGAACCCGCAGAAGACCTGAACGGATCGGGTCAGATGGAGGCCGGCAACGTGGCGACCGTTGCGGCGGTGCCGCCGGATGCGCCGTCGGACGATCCTTGCACGACGGCCGGCGCCTCCGGAACCGAAGTCGAGGTCATCACGAACAGCCAGGGCATCGCGCGGGTCTGCGTGATCTGGCCGCAGAACTTCGCCTGGTGGCTCGACGCACAGATCGAGGCGTTGTCGACGGTGTCGGGAAGCGAATCCAGCCAGGCGCAGTTATTCAGTCTGGCGGCGCTGGCGGAAGACATCAATGACCTGACGACGCAGCCGCCGAACGTCGTCAGTCCGTTCGGTATAGAGCAGGATTGTGCGATCCCGCCGCCGGGACTGCCGCTGCCGTAGCGCGGTTTGCTGCAGAAAGAACCAGGGGCCGGCAGCAATGCCGGCCCCTTTTCTTTTTTCAGGACGGTAAACTTGCTGCGCCGGACCGATCCGGACGAACGTATTCCTGATGAACGAGCAGACCGAAACCACGAACATCTTCCTCGTCGGCCCGATGGGTTCCGGCAAATCTGCCGTGGGCCGGCGGCTGGCGCGCGACATCCGGGCGAAATTCGTCGATAGCGATGCGGTGATCGAGCAGCGAACCGGGGTCGAGATCTCGTATATCTTCGAGAAGGAGGGCGAGACCGGGTTCCGGCGCCGCGAGCGGGAGATGCTGGAAGAATTGACGGACTTGTCCGGCATCGTGCTCGCGACGGGCGGCGGCTCCGTGCTGGCACCCGAGAATCGCTCTCGTCTCGCCGAGCGTGGCCGCGTAGTCTACCTGCAGGCATCGATCCCGCAGTTGCTCGATCGAACGAGTCACAACCGGAATCGGCCCTTGCTGGCCAGGGGTGATCCGGAACAGACCCTGACGGCTTTGCTCGAGCAGCGCGATCCGCTGTATCGCGAGATCGCCGACTTCTGTGTCGATACGGATGGCAGGACCGTCGCGGATGTTGTCGCGGAAATCCGTCGCCGATTGTCGGGCGACGCTCCGGCGGAAGAGCGCTCGACGAAACGTGGCCTATAACGGGTCTATGGAACTGTTGATGTCATGATCGAACTTAAAGTCGAACTCGGAAGACGCAGCTACCCGATACTGATCGGCGCTGGTCTGCTCGACCAACCGGGTGCGCTGGATTCGTTCCTCGGCAAAGCTGACGTGATGGTCGTCACGAACGACGTCGTTGGCCCACTCTACCTCGACAAACTAACGGCGGTACTCGGTGACCGTCGCGTCGATACCGTCGTCTTGCCCGATGGGGAGGCACACAAGGATCTGGCCACGATGCAGACGATCCTCGATCGACTGGTCGATCAGCGTTACGGGCGTGACGCCGTGCTTATCACGCTGGGTGGGGGCGTCGTCGGTGATATCGGCGGGTTCGCCGCGGCGGTTTATCAGCGCGGGATCTCTTTCGTGCAGGTGCCGACAACGTTGTTGGCGCAGGTCGATTCGTCCGTCGGCGGCAAGACGGGTGTGAATCACCCTGGCGGAAAAAACCTGATCGGCGCATTCCATCAGCCGCTTGCCGTGATCGCCGATACGAACACGCTCGATACGCTGAGCGATCGGGACCTGTCAGCGGGTCTCGCCGAGGTCGTAAAATATGGCCTGATCGCAGATGCTGATTTTTTCGCATGGCTCGAGCAAAACGCGGAGCAGCTCGTCGCGCGGGACGCGGAAGCTCTGCAATACGCCATCAGGATCTCCTGTGAGGCGAAAGCCGCGATCGTCGCCGAGGATGAATTCGAGCAAGGTCGCCGCGCGCTGCTGAATCTCGGCCATACCTACGGCCATGCGATCGAACGCTGCGCCGGATACGGTGAGTGGCTGCACGGCGAGGCCGTCGCCGCTGGTATGTGCATGGCGGCAGAGTTCTCGGCGACGATCGGGCGGGCATCCCAGGAAGACCTGGACCGCGCGAAGGCTTTGCTGGCCCGGCTCAACCTGCCGGTGGCGCCGCCGCCCATCGGCGTTGCGGATTTTCTGGCCGCGATGTCGATCGACAAGAAGGTCGTCGCTGGTGAGATTCGCCTGGTCTTGATGAACGGGATCGGCGACGCCACCGTCACCGCTGACTATTCGCGCGACGAGATGGAATCGTTGCTTGCCCGGCAACTCGGCGCTTGAAAAGAATGGACGATGATCCGTTCGTCCCATCCCCCGACGCGGGTCTGGGGCCATGGGCAGCCACTGAAAGCGCGAGCCGCGGCCGCCGCCACCCGGAGCCTTCGCATCCCTATCGCAGCGAGTTCCAGCGCGATCGCGACCGGATCATCCACTCGACCGCATTCCGCAGGCTCGTGTACAAGACCCAGGTCTTCGTGAATCACGAAGGTGATCACTACCGCACCCGGCTGACCCACTCGCTCGAGGTCGCGCAGATCGGCCGCACGGTCGCCCGGTGCCTGGGCCTGAATGAACAACTCGTCGAGGCGATCTGCCTGGCGCACGATCTGGGGCATACGCCGTTCGGTCACGCGGGTCAGGAAGCCCTGAACCGGGCGATGCAGCCGTTCGGTGGATTCGAGCACAACCTGCAGTCACTGCGGGTCGTCGTCGAACTGGAAGAACGATATGCCGACTTCCCGGGTATCAACCTGACGTTCGAAACGCGCGAAGGCATCCTGAAGCATTGTTCAAAACGCAATGCCCGACTGCTCGGGGACGTGGGTGTTCGATTCCTCGAGCGCCAGCAGCCGGGCCTGGAAGCACAGTTATCAAACATTGCCGACGAAATCGCCTACAACAACCATGACGTTGACGACGGCCTGCGCGCGGGCTTGCTGACCGAGTCCGAACTCGGCGAAGTGGAGCTGTTCCGCGAACACTACGAGTCCCTGGCGAGTCAGTCGGGTAAAGGCGGCGTCAAAATTTCGCGCCGTGCAATGATTCACGAGACCGTGCGCGCCATGATCAACGAAGTCGTCACGGATCTCGTCGATACTTCCCGAACAGTGCTCCTCGAGACCCGACCGGCGGACATCGACGCGGTTCGCGAAGCCGGTAAGCCGCTGATCGGGATGAGCTCGCGAATGCATGCGCGACACAAAAGCCTGAAAAGCTTTCTTCATGCCAGCCTGTATCGGCATGAACGCGTTCTGGCAATGACCAGCAAAGCTGATGCGATCGTCAGCGCGCTATTCGAGTGCTATATGAACGACGTTCACGCGATGCCGAAGAACCACGCGCAGCGCGCAACGGAGTGGGGCGAGGAACTGGGCGATGTCGGCCGTGCGCGCGCCGTTGCGGACTATGTTGCCGGCATGACGGACCGCTATGCGTACTCCGCATATCGACGCCATGTGGATCCGACCATTGAAACCGAACCGACAGGATTGAGAAATTGACCAAGCAGATAAAGAACTCCGACCGACTGATCTTCGCCATGGACGTACCCGAAGCCGACCAGGCGCGCTCGCTCGCGGAGCGCCTCGGCGAATCCGTGACGTTTTACAAACTGGGCCTCGAGCTGATGATGGCCGGCGGCTACTTCGGCCTGATCGACTGGATGGTCGAGCGCGACAAGAAGGTCTTCGTCGATCTCAAGTTCTTCGACGTGCCTGCCACCGTCGGCCGCGCCGTCGCCCGGCTCGCCAGTCGAGGCGTCACGTTTGCAACCGTGCATGGCAACCAGGGGATCATGGAAGCAGCGGCGGCCTCGAAAGGCGACGTCAAGGTACTGGCCGTGACGGCATTGACGAGTCTCGACCGCGGTGATCTCGACGACCTCGGTTTCAAGTGCGACGTCGGCGAACTCGTCCTCTCCCGCGCGCGCCGTGCCCTCGAAGCGGGGTGCGACGGCGTCGTCGCGTCCGGACTCGAACTCCCGGCCATGCGGAAGGAAGTGGACAATCGGCTCCTCGTGGTGACCCCCGGTATCCGGCCGGTCGAGAATCGGCCGAGCGATGATCAAAAGCGCGTGGTGACCGTCGAGCAGGCGTTTCGGGATGGCGCCGATTACATCGTCGTGGGGCGGCCGATCCGGGATGCGGAGGATCCGAGGGGGGCGGCCGAGGGGATTCAGGCAACGATTGCCGAGGTCTTTGGCGCCGACTAGGGTGTCCCGCCGCGGGATGTAGATCAGGGAGAGTTGATTCGCTTTGTTGGTCGGCGGGACTGACGGAGTGGTGGCGTTATTGGGATTAACCGCCGTGCGATTATGGCTTGGACGAGATCCGACAATTGGCTTTGCCCGCCTTGCGATTGCGGCCAAAATAACCCCCGATCGGCCTACTGCAGCAACGAAATTCCCTCGCTAAAAGGCGTCGGGAATATGTTCCGGCAGTCTCCGATCTCCGAGAGGGATCAGGGTTGACGAGTGCCAGCGCGTGATGTCGGGGATTGGTATCGCGAGAGCGTCTCGCACGACATCGACTCGATATTGGCGACAAAGATCGATTTCAAGTCGTCGAAACTCAGTATCCCTACAAAAGCAGCCGCGCAGAGCGGGGAGAATTTGCAGGGAGCGGCGTCGCAGCCGAGCGAAGCAGGACGCGAGAGCGAGGCGGAGTCGCTCCGGAGGCGGCCAGGGATGGCCGCCGGAGGTTAAGCGAGTCGCAAATGCGCCCCGCTCTGGGCGGCGAACTATGGCCGCGATCGCAAAATCACTAGCCCCCAAAAT
>CAZISL010000228.1:0-9725 GCA_964541975.1 uncultured Chromatiaceae bacterium
AAAGCCAGCTACATGGGCGCGATCGTCGCCGCTGCCGGTGGCGAGCCGATCAACTGGGTCGGCCACGGCACCGGGCCGAAGTCTCTCTCGAACCAGAAGATCAAGGATGCGGGTTACGTCTTCCTTGACCCGGTTGCGGAGCAGGATGGCCAGGCGCTGCTATAGCATGGCGCACGAGCAAGACCTGCGGCGCGTCTGATGCAGGGCGCTTCGCAAACCGAAGCAGACGATCGCTCGAGGAAGCTCGGGCCATTCTGGCTGACGCCACACATCACGCCGCTCAACGGACTCACGTATTTCATCTCCGCGATGCTGGCGATTCCGATGCTGGCAGCGCTCAGCTTCCTGCAGCCGCTCATGATGCGCATCGTCGGCGTAGAGCGCGCGATCCAGGGCACGCTGAGCGGCGATCTTGTGTTCTTCCAGGAATGCATCGTCCTGCTCGTGACCCCATTCGTCGGCGCGCTGACGGACAAGCTGGGTCGCAAGCCGCTGTTGCTGATCGGGATGTCGATGCTCGGCACGACCTATGCGCTGTACCCGTTCGCCGACAGCGTCGCCATGATGTACGCGTACCGGGTGTTCTTCGCACTCGGTGTCGCGATGGTGGCGACGACGATTACGATCGTCAGCGCGGACTATGTGCAGGATCGCAGCCGCGGTACCTGGGTTGCGACCGCCAGCCTGACGCAGGGTATCGGCATATTCGCCGTGACGCAGGTGTTACGGCGAATACCCGCCAACCTTGCCGCGGGCGGCGCGAACGAGGCCGAGATCGCCAAGATCCTGTTCTGGGGCTGCATGGGTATCTGCGTCGGCGTACTGGTATTCATGGCGATAGGACTCAGCCGTCGCAAACCTGAGCATGTCGACGAACGCGAAAGCCTGCTGGCGCGCGTGCAGAGCGGTTTCGACGCCGCTCGTCACGACCCCCGCGTGGCACTCGCGTACGCCACGGCATTCGCGGCGCGCGGCGATCTGCTGGTCGTCTCCACGTTCGGCTTCCTGTGGACCCAGCAAGCGGCCGAAGATCTCGGTCTCGGCGCGGCCGAGGGCCTGGCACGCGGCGGCATGGTCATCGGCATCGTGCAGGGCTGCGCCCTGCTCTGGGCGCCGTTTATGGGGAAAATACTGAATCATGTCGACCGGGCGACCGGCGTCATCATCGCGTTCTCGCTATCCGCCGTCGGCTACACGACCTTCGGCCTGATCGACGATCCGTTCTCGTCACGCGTCATCCCGGCGGCCGTGCTGTTGGGCGTCGGTGAGATTAGCACGATGATCTCGGCGAACGCGCTGATCGGACAATCCGCGCCGGCGTCGATTCGCGGTTCCGTCCTCGGCTGCTACGCGCTGTGCGGCGCGGCTGGCCTGCTGTTCGCGAGCGCAATCGGCGGCCGCCTGTTCGATCTCTGGATGGCGGGCGGGCCGTTCGTGCAAATGGGCGTCGTTAATGCGGTCGTCCTGATCGCGGCGATCGTCGTACGCCGGCGCACAGGGCTGGTGAAGCAACAAGCGGAGTAAGACATGTTGACGACCCTGATCACCGGAGCGAATCGCGGGCTTGGCCTCGAATTCGCGCGGCAATACGCAGAAGACGGCTGGCGCGTCATCGCCTGCTGCCGCAAGCCTGCCGACGCCGACGAGCTGCAGCGCCTGGCGAATCGATACGACGGCGTGACCATAGAGAAGCTCGATGTCCGTGACCGCGACGCCATCGATGCGCTCGCGAAAGACTACGCCGGTCAGCCCATCGACGTGCTTCTGAACAATGCCGGCATCATCGGGCCGGTCCCGATCGCTGACCACGTCGAGCGACAGCATTTCGGCAAGATGGACTACGACGTGTGGCGCGATGTCATCGAGACGAATACGTTCGCGCCGCTCAAGATGGCCGAGGCGTTCGTCGAACACGTTGCGGTGAGCGAACAGAAAAAGATCGTCAACATCTCGAGCCAGGTCAGCTCGATGGCGGAGATGTCGGTGCCGGCACTCGCCTATGCGAGCAGCAAGACGGCGCTCAACCGGGTCATGACCACGGTCGCCGGTCAACTCAGCGCGCGCGGCATCATCGTCGCAATGTTCTGCCCGGGCTACGTCAAGACACGCATGGACGCGTTTGGCTACGCGATGGTCGAGATCGAACAGAGCGTCAGCGGGCTGCGTCCGCTGATCGCGAACCTGACGCTCGATGACGCCGGCAGTTTGACCCGCTTCGACGGCAAGCCGATCGCGTGGTGAATTTAACTGCTACAGCGCTTTGCGGATGCGCTCGTAGCCGGTCTTGAGTTCCTCTCCGAGTGACGACAAGGCCTTGCCGACGTCCTCGGCAGCGTCTTCGGCGACGTCTTCCACCTTGTCGAGCGTCTGTTGGAAATCGCCCCACTTCGACTCGAGACTCTCCCACTCGTCACGGGCATCCGCCTTGGCCAGATGCATCTGGACGCGCAATTCGTCACGTGCCTGCCGCAGGTCTTCCTTGAGTGCTGCAAATTTCTGTTCGACTTCGGCCATTTGAATTCCCTCCTGGTTGGTTCGCACGACGCGCATCGTCGTGGCGACTGTGGTTACTTGATACCGTTTAGAACGACGCTGTCGGTGCCTGCCGACTCATGCCAACGGCGAATTCCTTCCCAGATCTCGTCAGCGGTTTCGGCGTACCAGAACAACTCCAAGTCCTCTGGGTCGATGACGCCTTCCAGTACGAGATATTGGGGGTCGAATACCCGTTTCCAATAGGCCTCGCCGACCAGCACGATCGGCAATGGGCGAATCATTCGCGTCTGCACCAGCGTCAACGTCTCGAAGAGTTCGTCGAGCGTGCCGAACCCGCCCGGAAACACGACGAGGCCGATCGCGCGCAATAGAAAATGCAGCTTGCGTATCGCGAAGTACCGAACGCTGAAACTTAGCTCTGGACTCATGTATGGGTTCGGAAATTGTTCATGCGGCAGTGTGATGTTGAGGCCGATACTCTTTGCGCCTTCATCGCTCGCCCCCCGATTGGCCGCCTCCATGATGCCGGGTCCGCCGCCGGTCATCAGCAGGATCCGGCTGTCCTCGGGACCGGCACCGCAGACGCCGACCAGCCGGCCGAATTCGCGTGCGACGTCGTAGTAAACCGATTTTTCCTCGATGCGCCGCGCCACTTCCAGGCGCTTCCGGAGACCATCATTGCCGGCATCTGCCTCCAGCGCTGCGGACAGTTCGGCGACGCGGCGGCGCGCTTCCGCCGGCTCGGGAATCCGCGTACTGCCGAACGCGACGATCGTGTTGAGCACGCCGTGCGACCGCAGGTGGACTTCGGGTTTCTGGTAGTCCAGAGCCAGGCGCGCCCCGCGGGCATCGGAGCTGTCCAGGAACGCGGCGTCCTGGTCGGCCCGCTCGTAGCTAGGACTGGACATGATCGCCTCGATACGCGCGATCGCATCCGGATCCTCGTCGGTCGACTTGGGCCGCTCCCATGGAAGCGGTTCGCTGCGCTCCTCCGGATCCGGTGGCACCGGTATCCCGGCCGAGTCTCGAGTTTGTTTTTTGTCGTTCAATACGGTTAATGTGCCGGCAGACGCTGATGCCGATCAGAATCGGCGCGAGCTTCTAGCTTAACCCCCGAACATGAATCGCCACAACGAAATCGACGCCAAGATCGCCCCCAAGGTCAACAACCTGCCAACGCTGATCCGCAATCTGCTGCAGGCCGAGGTCTTCCCGGGTTGCTCCGATCGGCCGAAGCTGATCGAAACGCATATTTCATGGGTGTTCCTGGCCGGTGACTTCGCGTACAAGATCAAGAAACCGGTCGACCTGGGTTTCCTGAACTTCTCGACGCTCGAATTACGCCGGCATTTCTGCGCAGAAGAACTGCGGCTGAATCGCCACTTCGCACCGTCGCTATACCTGGACGTCGTGCCGCTCGGCGGATCCGCCGAGGATCCGCAGATTGGTGCCGAACCCGCAATCGATTGGGCGGTTCGCATGCGCCGCTTCGATGATGACGCGGTGCTCGATCACCTGGCCGCTGCGGGCCGGTTGCGCGCGGACGACCTGCGCGGTTTCGGCGCGACGCTGGCTCACGATCACGATCGCGCAGCGACGAGCACGCATCCTGACCATGGAACGGTGGAGTCGGTCAGCAAGCCGACCTTCGACAACTTCGCTAGCCTGAAACGGGATTGCGCGTCCGAGACCGACATCGTCGCGCAAGTCGAGCGCCTGCATAGATGGACGGCGTGCGAGACGGAGGCGTTGCGCCAGGCCTTCGAGATGCGCGTGTTGAACGGTCGGATTCGCGAATGCCACGGCGACTTGCACCTCGGCAATATCGTCAGGCTGGACGATTCATGTGTTGCGTTCGACTGCCTGGAATTCGACCCGGCATTGCGCTGGATCGACGTCTCCAGCGACGTCGGATTCCTCGTCATGGACCTGCTGCACGTCGAACGACCCGATCTTGCCTGCGAGTTCTTGAACCGCTACCTCGAAGTATCCGGCGACTATGAGTGCCTGACGACGCTGACGTACTACATGGTGTATCGCGCGATGGTGCGGGCAAAGACGACCGCCGTCGGGATCCTGCAACACGATGGCGAACGGGACTTCACACCGGTTCGTGACTACCTGCAACTGGCGGAACGGCTCACACGCCCTCCTCGTTCGCAGCGACTGGTGCTTTGTCACGGCCTCTCCGGCTCGGGCAAGACGTGGCTCAGCGAGCGATTGATCGGGCGGCTCCCGGCGCTCCGCCTGCGTTCCGACGTGATTCGCAAACATCTCCATGGCCTCGACGAACTGGAAAGCAGCAGCGCAGGCCTCGATACGGGAATCTACGCTGCGGACTCGTCGCGCCGGACCTATGCGCGAATGGTGCGATTCGCGGCATTGTGTCTGCGGGCCGGGTTTAATGTCATCGTGGATGCCACGTTCCTGCGCCGCGCGGATCGGGCGGCGTTCGAGGCAATCGCGGCCGCGACCGACGTGGAACTGACCTTGCTGCATTGTGAAGCCGATCAGACGGTCCTCGAGGCCCGCGTGCGCGACCGACAGACCAACGACCGCGACGCATCCGAGGCCGATGTCGCCGTTCTGCATCAGCAAATAGCCACGCGCGAGCCGCTGGTTCCCGAGGAACTGGGCCGGACGATCACCGTGCACACCGACCGCGACATCGATCTCGACGAGCTCCAGCGATCGTTGCGGCCAACAATCATGCGATAATCCAACGGATTACGTATATTTACCGATACCTGCCACATTGAATTTGGCAGATTAATACCAACAACTGCAGTACTAGCACTTTTTCGGAGGGACCGAACCGATGTCGGACAGCAACGCAATCGTATTACCGATCGACTTTTCCGAGTTGTCCATGGCGGCGGTGCCGTGGGCGAAGCGAATGGCGGCGCTTACCAACGGTGCGGTTCACTGCGTCTATACGGTCGAACCCCCGCAGGTCTATTCGGCCCTGGATATGGCACCGGCGATTCCGCTTCCGACGACCGACGAACTGACCGAGTCGGCCAAAGCGCAACTCGAGACATTCGCCGCTGAGCACCTGGGCGGCGTCGAGACCGTATCGAACGTTTTGATCGGCAAGCCCTCGGAACAAATCATCGAATACGCCAAGCAGGTCGATGCGGACCTCATCGTCATGACGACGCATGGCTACAGCGGCCTCGAGCATGTTGTCCTCGGCAGCACGACGGAAGCCGTCCTGCGTAAATCCAGTTGCCCGGTCCTGTCGATCCGCAACAAGTGATGCGTATCGGTCATCGCGCGCAGCGCCGCTTGCGTGGCCTGCTGAGCGTCGTCGTGCTCGGAATTGCGTTCAGCGCCAGCGCGACCGCACAGATCTTCGACCAGTACTCCGGTGAAGAGACGTATTTTCGTTTCTGCGCCAGTTGCCACGGCGAGGATGGCCATGGCGACGGCCCAGTCTCCGCCGGGCTGCGCATCACCGTCCCGGACCTGACTTCGCTGCGCAAACGTCAAGGTGACGAGTTTCCCGACACGCTGCTGCGCCGGATCATCGACGGGCGCGATATCGTGATCTATCACGGCACGCGTTACATGCCGGTCTGGGGTTACGAATTCTGGGTTCAGGAAGGCGCTGACGAAGCGGCCCAGGCGAGCGTCGACATCATCATCGGCAACCTCGTCGACTACATCGAATCGATTCAGCGCTGATCGCGTGCCGAAATCGCATCAACGTAGCGCGAATATCTACGCGTCATCCGCGTAGACCACACCGCGCGGCGCAGATTTGAACGTGATCGGGCTGACGTAACCCTTCGGCTTGACGACCAGCACGTCACACGGCAGCAGATCCAGCACGTTCTCCGCCGTGCTGCCGACGATCGCGTGCTCCAGGCGGGAACGCGATACAGCGCCCATGACCACCAGGTCCGCAGAAATCTCGTTCGCTAACGCCGGCAACAGCTCTACCACATTGCCAGGGCGGACATGCACACGGTCGGCGGGCAACTGGAATTGCTCTGCGAGCGTCTGCATCGCCTGTTCGTGAGCGGTCTCGGCGCGTTTCGGGTCGTCGGGATCGATGAACGGGTTGTAACCATGAAACACGTGCAGGATGCCGCCGGTCTCATCCGCCAGTTCGAAAGCCTCCGAGAGCAAACGACCATCAAGTGCGGCCGGCTTGTCATTGTCATGCAGCGGGTCGACCGCGGCGAGAATCACCGGCGACTCAAATGCTCGATCCTGCTTGACCAGCCACAGTGGCACCGGGCAACCGCGAATCAGCTGCCAGTCGGTATTCGTGAAAAATGCGCGTTCGATGCGGGAATGGTAATGAGTGTCCTTGACGACGACGCGCGGATTGCTGTGCAGGACTTGACGAACGATGCCCTCATACAAGGGATGATCCCAGGCCGCGCTGACGGCAACGTCGAGACCCGCATCGCGCAGCGGCGCGGCCAGTTGTTCGAGCCGCGTCTTATGATCGCCGAGAAAACCCCGTTTCGCGTGCTCGCGCCTCTCGGCATTCAAAAGCTGCGATCCGACGAGCTGCGGGCTGTAGCCGCAGATAAACAACTCGACGTTCAGGCCCCAGTCACTCGCCACGGAGCGCCCGCGTTCGATCGCCGGATGACTCTCGGCGGTCGGGTCCACGACGATCAGCATCGATTCGGTTTTCGCCATTAGCCTCGTTCCTCAATAAATACGCGACGCCTTGCACCATTCCGCGCAAGATTCCCATCTTTCATTGTTAACACGAGCGCCCAGCAAAAGGCATCCGGATTTTCCGCGATCAGATTTCAGCCGGCGAACAGCGCCTGCTTCGTGATCATGCACCACATGATCCAGATCACCATCAGCGTGCCGAAATTGCCGCGTATCGCGCCGCTCCAGATGCCGTGTCGCGGTTCGTCGGCGTGGCGGTTGCGGCCGTAGCGAATCACGTCCGGCACGATGGTGACGCCAGCCATCAGCCAGAATGCCAGGTAGGACTCCCAGGCCCACGGGTTGCCGTGCAGGCCACCGTAGTACGACATCAGGAACAGGCCCGACAGCGGCACGATGATCGACATCGGGAAGGTGACGCTCAGGCATAGCTTGCGCAGGAAACCGCGGGCCCAGACGCCGACTTCCGGGTCCATCGTCATCCGGATCCGCATCGCCCAGATATTGCTGAACAGCGTATGCCCGACGTACAGGAACGCGGCGAATTCATGGATGATCAGCAGCGTCACGCGGTCCAGAACTTGCGGATACTGCAGATCCGCAAACAGCGGGACGGCCGTCACCGCCATGACGACGACAGAGACGAGGTACCAGAAATATTTCGCCGGATCCGCTTCGGTCTGCGCGACGGTTTCAGTTGTGTTCATCAATTCGCTCCCTGTTGTCAGCCAATTACTTTCCCCGGATTGAGTATGCCACGCGGATCCAGGGTCTTCTTCAGTGCGCGCATGACGCCGATCTCCGCTTCGCTCCGGCACCACGACAGGTACGGTTTCTTCTCGAGACCGATGCCGTGTTCCGCCGACACCGAGCCGCCGATGGCACCGAGCGGCCCGTAGACGACCTCCTCCACCGCGGCGCGCGCCGAACCGTCGGGCTCGCCCGCCGAGATGCCGAAGTGAATATTGCCATCACCGAGGTGACCGAATACCAGCAGGCGGTGCCCCGGCCACGCTTCGGTAAGCCGGCTCCGCACGTCCTCGACGTAGGCCTCGGTCTCGGCCATCGGCAGACTGACGTCGAACAGGAACATCGGTTCCAGCTCGAGCAACTGAACCACGTCGTCGCGGATCGCCCACAAGGCGTCCTGCTCCCGCTCGGATTTCGCGATGACCGCATCTTCGAGTAAGCCGCGCTGCAAAGCCTGTCCGAGAACGGACTCGAAGCGTGCTTCGTCGCGCGACGGCTCGCCGCCGAGCGCCTCGACCAGCACGTAGTAGCGCTCTTCGGGCGGCAGCGGCGACGGCCTGCCGGGCTGCGCCGCGCTCAGGCCCTCGTCGATGAACGCGTAATACTCCGGCCACATGACCTCGTAGGCGCTCAGCTGGCCGGCCAGCGCCTGCTGCAGGAAAGCCAGCGTCCGACACACCGAGTCGAAATCACGCAGCGCGACCAGCGCCGTGGAGCGCGTGGCCGGTTTCGGTACGAGTCGCAGGACGAGTCTCGTGATCACGCCAAGCGTCCCCTCGGTACCGATGAACAGCTGCTTGAGGTCATAACCGGCATTGTTCTTGAGCATTTGATTGAGTGAGCTGACGACCGTACCGTCCGGCAGCACCGCCTCCAGCCCGAGGATCATCGAACGGATCATCCCGTAGCGGAGGACGCGGTTGCCGCCCGCATTCGTCGCTGCGTTGCCGCCGATCGTCGCGGTGCCCCGCGCGCCGAGGTCCAGCGGAAACATCAGGCCGTGGTCGTCCGCCGCCTCCTGCACGGCCTGTAGCGTCGTGCCCGCTCTGACCACCATCGTGCACCCCAGCGGATCGATCGATTCGACACCGGTCAGGCGCTCGAGTGATAGTACGACTTCGCCCGCCTCTGCCCACGCGCCATCCACGACCCCCGTCAATCCGCCGTGGACGACGACCGGCTGATAGTGTTCGCTGCAGATCTCGAGCACGCTCGCGACGCCCTCGATATCGCCAGGCCGCGCGAGGAGACTCGCACGGATCGAGCGCGGCGGGCCCCAGATGCCTGCCGACCGACCTCGCACGTCGGGGCCGGACACGACACCCGCGTCCCCGAGAGCTGCCCGCAACTGCGCTTCGATCGCTTCGTTCAATGGCGTATTCAAATCTAATATATTTATTAGAAATAACTTATTAGTTATTGTTTTTTTTCGTTTTTTATACTAATCATTACTGCAAATAATCACGACCCATGCAGCGAGCTTAACCCAATCAGGTATCCGAACTTCGCCGGCGATCAGCGCCCATGCCCTTTACGCGGTCAGTCCTCGTACCGATGTCGTGTTAGCGATGCTGCGAAAATAGAATACGCTCCCCGGACCCATCTGATTCGCAAGGAGAATCGTCAGTGCTAGATTTTCGGTCTTTCATCCAGCTACTCGAAGAACGCGGTGAAGTCGACCACGTGTCGCGCGAGGTCGGTCGCGAGCAGGAACTCGCCGGCGTCATGTCAAAGATCGAGACGAACCGGCGCGCCTACTTTTTCCACAATGTCCGGGGCGCACGCTTCCCGGTCGTCGGCGGCCTCTATAACAGCCTGGAACGCTTTGGACTTGCGCT
>CAZISL010000229.1:0-6794 GCA_964541975.1 uncultured Chromatiaceae bacterium
TCGTCCAGTCCGACGAACGCGTTCGTAGAGATGTTTTCCAGTACCCGCGCATCGAGGTGCGGCTGGTATGTCTCGCGATAGGACAAACTCTGTCTCACTGCTCAATCAGCTAGTCGGGATGCCCGGTACCGTAATTCCGGGATATGAGGTCGGTAACAGTATTATCGTCACCTGACGCGCTAACTTGATCATGGGCCTTACGCCGATAATATGCACCCACAAGTGACCATAACAAGTACTCTAAATGCCTCCAGATATTTCCGACGCCGTACTCGCTGAGCTGACGTCCTCCACCGACGCTGCCGGCGTGATCCAGGACCCCGCCGAACTCGAACCGTGGGTGACCGAATGGCGGGGCCTGTATCACGGTCGCACCGGCCTGATGCTGGCGCCGCGAAACCGGGAGGAGGTCGCGAACATCCTGAGGATCTGCAACCGGCATCGAATCGGCGTGGTGCCCCAGGGGGGTAACACGGGGCTGGCCGGCGGCGCGATTCCCGATTCCAGGCCGGAGAGCCCGCAAATTCTTCTGTCATCGCGGCGCCTCCGGCGTATTCGGGAGATCGACGCGGACAATTACACGATTACGGCGGAGGCTGGCTGCATCCTCGCCGAGGTCCAGGCGGCCGCCGAGGATGTCGATCGGCTATTCCCGCTGAGCCTGGCCGCCGAAGGCAGCTGTCACGTCGGCGGGAATCTGTCGACGAACGCCGGTGGCACCAACGTGCTTCGGTACGGCAATACGCGCGACCTGGTGCTCGGCATCGAGGTGGTTCTGGCGGACGGCCGGGTCTTCGACGGTTTGCGGGGACTGCGCAAGGACAACACCGGATATGACTTGAAACAGCTGTTCATCGGGGCGGAGGGCACCCTCGGTTTCATCACCGCCGCGACCTGCAAGTTATTTCCGCGCCCCCGCGACGTCGCGACCGCGTTCGTGGCCGTCGCCGATCCGGCGGCCGCCATCGAGTTGCAGAGTCGCGCCCGGATCGCGCTGGGGGACCAGTTGAATGCCTTCGAATTGATCAATCGATGCGCCGTCGATTTCGTGCTCGCCCACATTCCCGGCGTTCGGGAACCGCTGGCAGGGCGGCATGCGTGGTACGTGCTCGTCGAACTCGGCTCCCCGCGCGACGATGCAAATCAGTCAATGGAGGCATTTCTCGGCGCGGAGATCGAGGCCGGGCGAGTCACCGACGGCATACTCGCGAGCAGTTCGACCCAGCGTGATCAGCTCTGGCGGTTGCGACATAGTATTTCAGAAGCGCAGAAGAACGCGGGTGCGGGTATCAAGCACGACATTTCAGTTCCGGTATCGCGGATCGGCGATTTCCTGGACGAGGCAGGCACGATCGTGGGGCGGCTCGTGCCGGGCGTGTATATCGTCGCGTTCGGACATCTCGGCGACGGCAACCTGCACTTCAACCTTAACCAGCCGGATGACATGACCGCGGACGATTTCCTCGATCGTTGGGATGCGGTCAGCCGGGAAGTGCATTCGGTCGCCGACGGGCTCGGCGGCAGTTTCAGTGCGGAGCACGGCATCGGTACCCTGAAGACCGGGGAGCTGGAACGCTTGCGCGGCGGGGTGGAGCTCGATTTGATGCGCGCCGTAAAAGCGACCCTCGATCCACGCGGCATCATGAATCCGGGCAAGATCCTGCCCGCCAGTTGATCATCCGGCGCTGCGACCGATGCGGCATTTTGAGAAATTATGTTAACCGGTGCTACACTGCGTCAACCATTTCCTGATCAATAAAAAAAATAACAAGGATCATGTCTGTGAGCGCAGGCGGTTCATCGTCTCAACGCGTCATTATCCGGCCGTCGCAACGGTCCGAGTATGCCGATCGGCTGCGTCCGACCAAAGCCCTCGACGCGTTTCAGGGCGCATTCGCTGGCTATCTCGCGTGTACGATCAGCCTCGAACAATTGCGCGAAGTCGTTGCCGAATGCATCGACGATGCATATGAGTTGGCCAAAGTCATCGGCAACTCCATCGCCGTGGCATTCTCCGCGCACTACGTTCCACCGGAAGACTATCGGGTCTTGCAGGCCGACCTGGCGAATCTGCCACGGCGCAAGGGGTCCGGGCGATCATCCCCGACGCTGCGCGGCCGATTTCTGATCCAGAAGCGCGTCGCGGAGGGCGGCGTCGGCATCCTGTACCGCGCGATCGACCGTCAGCGAGAGGATTTCGGGTACGAAGGCGAAACGGTCGCGGTCAAGATGCTCAGCGAGCAGTTGCGTCGATCGCCCGAAGCGTTGCGGTCACTGCAATGCGAAGTCCGTAATGCTCGCCGACTCGACCATCCGAATATTCGCAAGGTCTACGAGTTGGATCGTTGTTCTGCCGGGTACTTCATTACGATGGAATGGCTGGAAGGCGAGTCGTTGGCGATTCGACTGGATCGCACCGGCAGTCGGGCCATGCCGGCACCCGCAGCTTATTCGACCCTCGCGGAAATTGCGGCGGGACTGATGCATGCGCACGAGCGGGGTATCGTCCACGGCGATGTGAAACCCGGCAACGTGTTCATCACGACCGAAGGGCAGGTGAAGCTGCTCGATTTTGGTCAGGCTTATGCTTTCGGCGCTGCGCCGGGGTTACCCGCCGGACCCGCGATCTCCCCCGCGTATGCCAGCTGCGAATTGCACGAAGGGGCACGCCCGGAATTCTCCGATGACGTTTTCGCCCTGGCCGTCATGGCCTACCGGATGCTGGCCGGCGCTCGCCCGTTCGGCCGCTATTCGCCACCCAAGGCAGAGGAAGCCGGCATCCGCGTCCTGCGACCGGCAGGCCTCGACGAGCGCCAGTGGCGGATGCTTCAGCGTGGACTCGCATGGCGGCGTGAAAACCGCCCGTTGAGCGTGCGAGAGTTTATCCATGGGATTCTGCCGCATCCCTCGCCGGAACGTCAGTCCGGCAGAGAACATCTGCACGCAGCCGCGTAACCCGCGGGACGATTGTTACCGACCGTCGAACCGTTTAGGCTCCGCAATGGCCGGCGCACGGGTCTGCCGTATGGCCGCGAACGGAACAAAGGTAACGACGATAATGTCCAGCAAGGATTCAAATAACAACGAGCGACGCTACTCGAGCGTCATGGTCGATGGCGTCGAGCAGGCGCCAAGCCGCGCGATGCTCCGCGCCGTCGGGTTTACCGACGAGGATTTTGGTAAGAGCCAGATCGGCATCGCATCGACCTGGAGCATGGTTACGCCATGCAACATGCACATCGACAAGTTGGCCGACCAGGCCGCGGCCGGAGCAAACGAGGCGGGCGGGAAGGCCGTGCAGTTCAATACGATCACGGTGTCGGACGGTATCTCGATGGGGACGCCCGGCATGCGCTATTCGCTGGTGTCGCGCGAAGTTATTGCCGACTCGATCGAGACCGTCGTCGCAGGCGAGGGCTTCGACGGATTCGTCGCAATCGGCGGCTGCGACAAGAACATGCCGGCGTGCGCCATGGCGATCGCGCGTCTGGACCGGCCGGCCGTGTTCGTCTACGGCGGCACGATCCAGCCCGGCGCCGAACGCCGCGACATCGTGTCGGTGTTCGAAGCTGTCGGCGGCTTCGCGGCGGGCAAGGTGTCGGAGGAACAGTTGCTGGAAGTCGAACGCACGTCCATCCCTGGACCCGGTTCCTGCGGCGGGATGTACACGGCCAATACGATGGCGTCCGCGATCGAGGCGCTGGGATTGAGCCTGCCGAACAGCTCCGCACAGGATGCGATCTCGGAGCAGAAACAAGACGATTGCCGGCGCGCCGGCGCCGCCGTGGTCGAGCTCATTCGGCGCGGTATTCGTCCGTCCGACATCCTGACGCGAGAAGCGTTCGAGAACGCGATTACGGTCGTCATTGCGGTCGGCGGTTCGACGAACGCGGTTTTGCACCTGCTGGCGATGGCTTACGAGGCCGGCGTTGCGCTCGAACTCGATGACTTCACCCGGATCGGCGCGCGCGTCCCGGTGCTCGCTGACCTGCGGCCCAGCGGCAAGTATGCGATGTCCGAATTGATCGCCATCGGCGGCCTGCAGCCGCTGATGAAGCGGCTGCTCGATGCCGGCTTGTTGCACGGCGAGTGCCTGACGGTGACGGGCAAGACGCTGGCCGAAAACCTGGCGGACGTCGAGGACTATCCCAAGGGTCAGGTCATCGTGCATGACTTCGACAACCCTATTAAGAAGAGCAGCCATCTTATTGTTTTATATGGAAACGTAGCTCCAGACGGTGCCGTTGCCAAGATCAGCGGCAAGGAAGGCCTGAGCTTCAGCGGGACGGCGCGCTGTTTCTCGTCGGAGGAGAACGGGCTGCAGGCGATCCTGGACGGCTCGATCGTCGCCGGGGACGTCATGGTCCTGCGTTACGAGGGGCCGAAGGGCGGTCCCGGCATGCGCGAGATGCTGAGCCCGACGAGCGCCATCATGGGCAAGGGCCTCGGCGACCAGGTCGCCCTGATTACCGATGGCCGGTTCTCGGGCGGCAGCCACGGATTCGTCGTCGGGCATGTAACGCCAGAAGCCGCTGTCGGCGGGCCGATCGGACTGATCGAGGACGGCGATCGCATCACCATCGACGCCGAACAGCGCACCATCACGATGGACGTGACGGACGAGGAGCTGGAACGCCGCCGTTCGAACTGGTCGCCGCCGGTCTCGAACGAGCGTCCCGGCACGCTGCGCAAGTACGCCGCGCTCGTCAGTTCGGCATCGGAAGGCGCCGTGACGAGCAAGGTCTGACGTCTCGCGCACGGCGGTGCGCCCTTGACGCGGCTGGTCGCTTTGGGTTTACTACCGGCCATGCAAAAGACCGGACGTAACCAACGAGGCACGCTGAAACGCATGGGTGGCATGAAATGCCGGCTCGATTGCGGGAGTGTGGTTCGCGACTAACGAAAGACGTCTGGCGCATGATACCCAAGCCCGCAACGGTCCGCCCGATGCGGGCTTTTTGTTTTGCGGCGCCGACAGAGGACGGCCATAGATGAACAGGACGATTGACGACAACACCTTCCCGGCGCGTTCAGCCGATGCACGAACCACGCACGACGAGCGCTGGCTCGTCATGAAGTTCGGGGGATCCAGCGTCGCGACGGCCGAGCGCTGGGCGACCATTCGCGACCTGTTGACAGAAAGGATCGCCGCCGGTTATCGCCCGGTCGTTGTTCATTCGGCCGTCGCCAACGTATCGAACCTGCTGGAGGCGGCGCTCGACGCCGCGATAATTGGCGACCACGAACAACAGCTCGGCGAGATTGTCGATTTGCATCTGTCGCTGGCGACCGAACTCGGTGTCGACGGTGCCAAATTGCTCGAGAACGAACTTGGCGATCTGCGCCAGTTGCTGGCCGGCATTCGCCTCGTGCGCGAGGTGAGTCCGCGCGTCCGGGTCAAGGTCATGTCCCTGGGCGAATTAATGTCCACGCGGATCGGCGCGGCCTACCTGGTCGCCGAGGGGCTCGACGTCGCCTGGACCGATGCGCGTGATCACCTGCGCAGTATCCCCGTCCCGCACGAGAACGAGCGCTCCCGGCATCTCTCCGCCAGCTGCGGCTGCGACGACGATCCCGAGTTGCAGGCCCGATTCAGGGCGATCGATGGAGTGGTGCTGACGCAGGGATTCATCGCGCGCAACCCGGATGGTGAGAGCGTATTGCTCGGGCGTGGCGGATCGGATACATCGGCCGCCTATTTCGCCGCCAAGCTAGGCGCTATCGGTCTCGAAATCTGGACCGACGTGCCGGGGCTGTTCAGCGCGAATCCCCACGTGGTGTCAGGCGCGCGGCTGCTCAATGCGCTCAGCTACGAGGAGGCCCAGGAGATTGCCTCGACCGGGGGCGCGGTTCTGCATCCGCGATGCATTCGTCCGGTTCGGCGTCACGGTATCCCGTTGCGGGTTCGCTGCACGGCGCATCCGGAGTTGGCCGGCACGCTGATCAGTGACGACCCCGGCAGCGATGCGCCGTGCGTCAAGGCGATCTCGAGCCGGCGTGGCATCACCGTCGTCTCGATGGAGACGCTCGGCATGTGGCGGGAGGTCGGCTTCCTGTCCGAAGCATTCCGGTGTTTCAGTGAGATGGGCCTGTCCGTCGACCTCGTGTCGACTGCTGAAACCAACGTCACGGTGACCCTGGATACCGGAATCGAACCGATCGATGCGGCGATGCTGTCGCGCCTGCGAAACTCGCTCGAACGCCTGTGTCGCGTGGAAATCATCGAAAACGCCGAGGTCGTGAGCCTCGTCGGTCAGAAGATTCGCGCGTTGCTGCACGAGATCGGTCCGGCGCTTGAGGTGTTCGCCGAACATCGCATTCACCTGGTCAGCCAGGCCGCGAATGACCTGAATCTCAGTTTCGTCGTCGAGGAAGGGCAGTCGTATCGCCTCCTCAAGAATCTGCACGCGAACCTGGTGCGACCGCCGCAGACGGATGCCGTGTTCGGACCGACGTGGAGCGAGCTGATGGTGGCGCCCGCGCCGGCCGCCGACATTCGGGAACCATGGTGGGCGGTCAAGCGCGATCGCCTGCTGCAGATCGTAGCGAACGAGTCATCGGCCTATGTTTATGATCTCGACACCGTTCGTGGGGCATGCGAGCGGCTGCGAGCGCTCGAATGCATCGACCGCGTGTATTACGCGATCAAGGCCAACAGTCACCCGGACATCCTGCGCGCCGTCGATGCGGCGGGCGTCAATTTCGAATGCGTATCGCCGGGCGAGATCGATCACGTGCTGGCTTTGTTTCCGGACCTCGATCGGAAGCGGATTTTGTTCACCCCGAATTTTGCG
>CAZISL010000230.1:0-3610 GCA_964541975.1 uncultured Chromatiaceae bacterium
ATCCGGTGCGGCCTTTTCGACGCGGAGCACTTCGCCGTCCGCATGCGAGATCGTCACGGCATGGATCCGGGCGGAATCGATGTCGAGCAATTTCAGGCTCAGCCAGTCGGTCGTGGTCTCCCCCGGATCCAGGTCGGCGGATACGAGGAACGACTGCGCCGCGTCCGGGCGCCGCACGTAGGACATGCCGCCGCGTACCCCGGTGTTGCCGACGATCAGGTTGAAGGTCTCCCCGGGCGCCTCGACGATGAATTGCTTGCCTTCCGCATCCGGACTCGCCAGGTCTTCCACGCCGAGTCGCGCGTGCAGCGCGGGATCGGTGGTCTTCAGTTCGACGACCTTCGCATTGCCCAACGCGATCAGGTTTCTGCGGATGCGCCCGACATCGGCGCGGTAACCCTCGCGTTCTTCGACCCTCCAGTAATCATCCCCGCGCACCAGCGTCGCGATCGGCTCGTTACCGGCGCCGATCACCGTCACGCGCTCGACGTCATTCAGTACTTTAGACAGCCCTGGCAGTATCAGCTGTCGCTGACCCTGCCACGGGTCTTGCGGTTGCGTATAGAGCAGGGCGACCATGATCAGGACCGCCGTGAACAGGATGAGGAAACTGCGACTTGTCATGATTGCGTTCGGTCAGGCTCGCTTCGACCGGCGCTGCCGGCGAACGATCAGCAGTACGATGCTGATCAGCGTGATGATCGCCGGCACGAGGCCGATGTTGATGATCTTCAGGCGTGTGCCGAGGTCCTCGATCTGCTCGTCGAGGTCGCGTTGTACCTGTCGCAGTTTCTTGCGGATGCGCAGGCGTTCCTGCTGGAAGCGTTCGAGTTCGGCCTCCTGCTCGCCGGTCAGGAGCAGCGCTGAACTGTCTTCACGGCTGGCCTGCAGCTCGGCGAGCTTGGCCTCGGTGTCGCTGAGTTCCTGTTGCAGGCGCTGCTCGGTGTCGCGGAAACGGCTCTCAGCCTCGCGGCGCAGTTCTTCGACCTTCGTGAACGGCCGCGTGAAGATGGCCCGGCCGCGGATGCTGATCAGGTTGCCGCTGCCGCTCAGGTTGTCCAGCGAATTCGCGACGAGGTCGCCGTTGCCGGCGAACGGCGTGGCGATACGCTGGCCGAAGAAGCTCTGGATCTGTGCCCACAGCCGATCGGCCAGGAAGTCCGCGTCGGCGATCAGCAACACGTTGATCGGCTGCGAGGATGCCGCCAGGTGTTTTTCGTTCTCCGTGCCCTCCGGCGGACCGTCGGGGAAAGCGCTCGGCACGTCACCGCCGATTCGCGCTGCGATTATGAAACGCTCGCCGGTCGGCACGAAGCCGTCGCGCAGCGCGTCCGGGTCGCGCATGAACGCGAGCCCGCCGGTCGGCATCGCCGCGGCGATGTCGCTGGATTCGATCAGCGGGGACACGTCCGCGGCCGCGTCGTCCGTTACGGTGATGAAGCCGGGGTAGCCGAAGTTCAGGTTGCGCAGGTTACCCGTCACGATGTCTTCCGCGTCGATGCCGGTCGCGTCGACACCCAGCAGGCCGATATGGCGCAGCGGGCGCCCATCCATGCCGGCGATCGTCAATGCAAACTTCTCGTCCGCAACATACTCGTCCGTCGACGTCGACACGCCCCAGGCTTCGGTCAGCCTGTTCAGGTTCGATGCGCGGCTCGCCATCATCGCCGCCGCGGGATTGTTAGGGTCCGGCATCGGCATGTCGATTTCGGCGTACGGGTCGACCATCAGTAGCGCGCGCCCTCCGCCCATGATGAACTGGTCGATCGCGTACAGCGTCCCATCGTCCAGGGCCTTGGGATGCGCAACCATCAGCACCGCGATGTCATCGTCGAATTCGGTCGCGGTCGTTGGCGCCCTGCGCACGTCGAACAGCTGCTCGATCTGCGTCAGCATGATCCACGGATCACCCGGTCGTTGCGTGCGCGGGTCGAACCCGCCATCCATCTGCAGGCCGCTGATTAGCGCGATGACCGGCCGCTCGGGCCTGGCGAGCGTATCGATCAGCTTGGCGATGTCGTACTCGAGGAAGGATTCCTTGCCCGGATCCAGGAAGGGGATGATTTCTTCGTCGTCGATACTGTTCGTCCCGGCGATCCCCATGTAGACGGGTTCCGTCGAGCCTCCGACGTTGACAGCCTGAAGTCCGAACTCCGCGGCACGATCCTCGTCTTCCGAGAACGGCAGCGGGTCGATGACCGCGACGTTTAAATTACCGTCTGAATACTCGACGAATTCGTCGAGAATCTCCTTCACGCGCCCGGCGTAGGTCCTTATATATGGCATCTCGGCCGTCGCCCGGTCCGAGTAAAAGAAATACAGGGTGATGGGTTCGGCGATGTCGCCAAGGATGCTCTTCGTGCCTTCCGACAGCGTGTACAGGCCGTTCTCGGTCAGGTCGGCACGCATGCCCCGGAACAGGACGTTACTCAGCGCGACCGCCACGACGAACACGACTGCGACGATCACCAGGCCGACCCGGCCGAACAAAGCTTTCGTCGAAGGAGATGGGGTCGTATTCATGTCACCCGGCCTTCTTCATGTCGAGCACGATGGCGTTCGCATACAGCCATGCGGCGATGACCAGCAGGAAGTAAACGACATCGCGCAGGTCCAGCACGCCGCGGCTCAGCGCGTTGAAGTGCGTCAGGAAACTCAGGCCCGCGATCGCGTCGATCAAACCCTGCGGCGCCCAGCCCGAGAAGAAATCGAGTACCAGCGGGAAGCCGCTGAGCAGGAAGGCGAAGCACACGACGACGGTAATGATGAAGGCGACGACCTGGTTGCGGTTGGCGGCGGAGATACACGCGCCGATGGCCAGGAAAGCGCCGGCCATCAGCAGGCTGCCGATATACGCGGTCAGAATGACGCCGTTGTCGGGGTCGCCGAGATAATTGACCGTGATCCAGATCGGGAACGTCAGCGCCAGCGCGACGCCGACGAATCCCCATGCGGCCAGGAACTTGCCCAGCACGGCTTGACCCATCGTGACGGGCAGCGTCATCAGCAGTTCGATGCTGCCCGACTTGCGTTCCTCGGCCCACAGGCGCATCGAGATCGCGGGGACCAGGAACAGGTACAGCCACGGATGGAAATTGAAGAACGGCGCCAGGTCTGCCTGGCCGCGTTCGAAGAATCCGCCGAGGTAGAAAGTGAACACGCCGATCAACGCCAGGTAGATCACGAGAAACACATACGCGAGCGGCGTGGCGAAGTACGCCTTCAACTCGCGCTGTGCGATCGCCCTGATCGCGTTCATGTCAGCGTCTCCGCCGTGGTGATCGAGCGGAATACCTCATCCAGGCGGCCGGACTCGAGATGGAGTTGCTCGACCGGCCAGGACTTCTGCCAGCACAGGTCGCTGATCGGTCGCAGGATCAGGTTCTCGCCGGCCGGGAACGCGGTCAGGGAACGATGATTTTCGTCGATCTCGACGTGGTCGACGTCTTCGAGCAGCCTGATCTCATTGCCGATGTCTTGCAGTTCGGCGACGCGGCCGAAGCGAATGGTCACCGCGTTGTGGAAGCGCGAGCGATTGATCAGCGATTCGGGCGTCTCGTTGGCGATGATGCGACCGTTCGCGATGATGATCGCCCGGTTACAGACGGCA
>CAZISL010000231.1:0-6535 GCA_964541975.1 uncultured Chromatiaceae bacterium
CGTCCTCGCCGAGGATCAGGATTGCCTCCGGGATGGCCTGCAGCACCGCTTCGATGCGCAGCTTGCGATAGCTCAGCAGCTTCTGCGATGTGACGAGCTCGTCATTGTCGTGTTCGAGATGTTCGATGCGAGAGCGCGCGAGCTCGGTAAACTGGTTGAAGCGCTCGATAAACTCTCGCAGCTCGCCGGACGCCTCGACGGTACACGAACTGATCTGGCCTTCGTTGATGCGAGACGCGATCTCTTCGTTCGCGACCTTGATGGGTCGGGTCTCGCGCCGCACGCTGAAGTAGAACAGCGGCGTCAGCAGGAATATCGTCAGCGCCATGGTTGCCATGAACGGCAATTGTTCGGACGTGAGGCCGAGCGTCGGCGCGTAGTAACCGATGCGGACCGTGCCGAGCACATCTTCGCCATCCACGATCGGCGAGAAGAACTCTAGCGCTTCGCGGTCGGAACCGGGCAGGTGAGTCGTGCGTTCGCCGCTCCACGAACCTTGCGCGACGTCGCGGTTGATGCCGTCGATCTGAATCGAAGGCGCACTGACGCCGTTGAGGATCTCGCCGGTCTGGCCGACGACGATCGCGTAAGCGAACTCGTCTTCGCGCTGGCCGAGCTGCAGCATGCGCAACGGGCCATACTGCTCATCGCGGGCGGTCAATTCTTCGATCGGTAAGTCAGCCAGGATGCGCGAAATCGCCGCGCCCTGTCGCCGCAGGTTATCGATGCGGGTGTCGGACTGGAAATCCAGCAGCAGCACGACCGTCACGCCAATGACCAGGATCGAGGCGACGATCATCGTCAGCCCCAGCCGCTCCTTGTGCCAGAGATTATTTAGTTTACCGACGGACAAGTTCCCACCCGGAAGCTTCAACAACGCATGAATACTGACATTTCAGGCAGATGAGGCGGCGGGACTTATGTCACGTTTTGATGGTTGCGGGATTGGATGGAACGGTTGCAAGAACGCACGCGGTGCGCGCTATACCGTTGAATTACGTGACGGTTTTTTGGCGCCACCGGTGAATTTCGTGGCCCGATCGCGGGTTCTCGGGGCTGTCGAGCGCGCCACTGTCGCAGAGATAATAAAGAGTTACGCCGGTTACGGCAGTATCGGCAGCAACAAGCCCCAGCGCACCTCGTCGCCCCGGATGACGGCTCGTTTCACGCCACGTTCGACGACCAGTTCCGCCGCATCTCCCGGGTTGATCGACGGCAGGCCGGCGATCAGCAATGACCGGGAGGTTTTAAGCACCGGCAGGAGTTCGTCCCCGAGCCGAACCTGCACGCCTTCCCCGGCCGGCAGATTGCGTCCTGCGATGAAGAGCTGGTGCTGTTTCGTATAGACGGACACGATGCGAGGCTGGTGCGCGTCGTGCAGCGAGTGGCGCTGCCGCGTCTGCAGGGACGCATCGGCCAGGGTATGGATGAGAAATGCGGTCAGAGCCGCGGACACCACTACGGCGATCCTGGTAGTCATGGATTTCTTCCCGGCCCGTGGTTGTTGTTGTCGGGCCTGTTCTTCTTCTTTGCGGAAATACTAGGCAACGGCCGCGAGGGGTTCAATCAAACTGGCTCGGTCATGCGGCTGGGCCCGGAATCACTGGTTCTTGGGCCGTTCCCATTCGGGCGAGAAGGATTCTGTCAAACCCGCGAACGGGCTTTCGGCGGCGCGTTTAGCCGAGGTCCAGAGTGCCCACGAGGTCGCCGACCCGGTCGAAGCCGTGTCGATCGAGATAATCGACGATGCCGGCATTGATCTCCCGGCACGCCAGCGGCTCGTAAAACAGGGCCGTGCCGACACCGACCGTCGTGGCGCCCGCGATCAGAAACTCGATGGCATCGCGCGCGTTGGCGATGCCGCCCTGGCCGATGATCGGCACAGCGTGCTTGCGCGCGACTTCGTAGACCTGCTTCACCTTCAGCAACGCGATCGGCTTGATCGCCGGTCCGGACAAGCCGGCCTGCACGTTCGCGATGCTTGGCTTGCGCGTCTCCGCGTCGATCGCCATGCCGGTGACCGTGTTGATCACGGCGAGTCCGTCACTGCCGGCCTCGATGCAGCGACGCGCGCTTTCCCGGATATCCGTCTGGTTCGGCGACAGCTTCGTGATGATCGGTTTGCGGGTGGCTTTGCGGCAGGCCTCGACGACCTGCGCCGAAGACTCCGGGAAGTTGCCGAACGAGATGCCACCTTCCTTGATGTTCGGGCACGAGATGTTGATCTCCATTGCGTCGATCGGCGAGTCATCGAAGCGCCTGCAGACCTCGGCATAGTCCTCGATAGTGGATCCGCAAACGTTCGCGATGAAGCGCGTCTCGTCGAAGTCGAGTTCCGGCAGGATCTTGTTGACGACCGCGTCGACGCCCGGGTTCTGCAGACCGATCGCATTCAGCATGCCGCTCGGCGTTTCCGCGATCCGGTGCGCGGGGTTGCCAAGACGCGGTTCGAGCGTCGTGCCCTTCAGGCAGATCGCGCCGACGTCGCGGTTCGAGAAGCCTTCGACCCGCGTATATTCCTCGCCGAAACCGACGCAGCCCGACAACAGTACAATCGGTGAGTCGAGTTTGAGTCCGCAGAAGTCGATCGAGAGTTTTTCGTTATTCAATGTTTAGCCTGATCCTGTACCAGCCGGAGATTCCGCCCAACACGGGCAACATCATCCGTTTGTGCGCGAATACCGGGACCGAGTTGCATCTTGTTCGACCCCTCGGGTTCGAGCTCGACGACCGGAGGCTCCGCCGCGCCGGCCTCGATTACCGCGAGTTCGCCGACATCGCGGTGCATGACGATCTCGATGCGTGCCTCAATGCACTCGGCCGGCCGCGCGTACTCGCTTGCTCTACACGCGGCGGCACATTGTACAGCGAACACCGCTTCGAAGCCGGTGATGCCCTGCTGTTCGGGCCGGAGACCCGCGGCTTGCCGCAGGACGTGCTCGATGCCGTGCCGTCGGAGCAGGTGTTGCGGATTCCAATGCGGAGCGAGAGCCGCAGCCTGAACCTGTCGAATTCGGCGGCGGTGGTGCTATATGAGGCTTGGCGGCAGAGCGGATTCTTCGGGCTGTCGTGATTCCAGGGACGTCGCCATCCTATAAACGACACCCCGATCGGCCTACTGCCGCAACGAAATTCCCTCGCTAGACAATGGTCGGGTGTGTTCCGGCAGTCTCCGATCTCCAAGGGAGATCAGTTCTGACGAGTGCCCACGCGAGATGCTGGAGATCGCTATCGAGAAAGTGGCCCGTACGAAGTCGACTCAATATAGGCGACAAAGACCGAATTCGAGCCGTCGAAACTCAGCATCCCGACAGAAACAGCCGGCCAGAGCGCGGAGAAATTGCAGCGAGCGGCCTCGTAGGCGCGCGCAGCAGGACGCGGGAGCGCGCCGAAGTGGCTCCGGAGGCGGCCAGGGATGGCCGCCGCAGGTTTAGCGAGTCGCAAATTCTCCGCGCTCTGGGCGGCGGACCGAAAAGCGAGATGCCAAATTCAACGGCCCCGAATCCGCCCCATAACCAAAGGCCCCGCCGAATGGCGGGGCCGGGAGTAGTTGGAGGATATCGTTGGTTAAGGGGGGAACCAACACAATCAGTTTTACCTAATACAGGGAAGTTCGATATACGTACTTTCCGCTGTTTGCCCTCCTTTCGTGGCGGGCGTTGCGCGGTTAGGTCTCCGGGCCGATTTCCCGACTCATCAGGGCCAGCACCGCCTGCTCAGGCGTCAAATCCTCGTAGAGGATCTGGAAGACCTGCTCGCAGATCGGCATCTCGACACTGAGCCGTTCCGCGACGCCATGGACAGCGTTTGCGGCGAGCACGCCTTCGACGACCTGCCCGATCTCTTTCGCCACTGCATCGGTTTTCTTGCCGGCCGCCAGGCCGAGTCCCATGCGGCGGTTGCGCGACTGGTTATCGGTGCAGGTCAGGACGAGATCGCCCATGCCGGAGAGTCCCATGAACGTATCGGCATGGGCGCCGAGGGCTTCGCCGAGACGCCTCATCTCGATCAGGCCGCGGCTGATCAGCGCGACGCGGGTGTTGGCGCCGAAGCCGATGCCGTCCGAGATGCCGGCGGCGATCGCGACGACATTCTTGACCGCACCGCCGACTTCCACGCCGATGATGTCGTCGGACGTATAGGCGCGGAAGGACTCGTTGGAGATTCGCGTAGCGAGTTCGGCCGCGAAGTCGGCGTTCGTCGCCGCGACGGTCATCGCGGTCGGCAGACCCTTGCCGACTTCGGTCGCGAAGGTGGGGCCGGACAATACGGCGAGCGGTACGTCGTTGCCGAGCACTTCGGCGGCGACCTGGTGCGGCAGCTTGCCGGTTTGGACCTCGAAGCCCTTGGTGGCCCAGGCGATGCGATGGTCGTCCGTCAGGAACGGTTTGATCTCTTCCAGAACGATACGCAGTGCGTGACTCGGCACGGCGATCAGAACGTCGTGGTGGTTCCGGACCACCTTCTCGATGTCCGCATCGACGCGCAGGTCTTCCGGGAAAGGGCTGTCGGGCAGGTAACGCTCGTTACACCGTTCGCGTTCCAGACGCTCGGGCTCGTCTTCGGCACGGCCCCACAGCGTCGTCAGTTGTTCCGCGCGCGCGAACTGGATCGCCAGCGCGGTTCCCCAGGAACCCGCGCCGATGACCGCGATCGATTCCCGGCGCGTCATGTGTCGGCGCGGCCTCGTTCCGCCTCGGCCTGTGCGAACAGTGCGTCGAAGTTGATCGGCTGCAGCAGGATGGCCGGGAAGCCGCCTCTCGCGATGGTCGACGACACGGTCTCACGTGCATACGGGAACAGCGTCGCCGGGCAGGTGGCGGAGATCAATTGGCGCATTGCGTCGTCGGGAAAGCCGCTGATGCGGAACACGCCCGCCTGTTCCAGTTCGACCATGAACATGGTTTTTTCGCCGAGCGTCGCATGCAGTGAGATGCTCAACGTGACCTCATACGAGTCATCGGCGACCCTTTTGTGCGCGTTCTGCAGATTCATGTTGACCTGCGTTTCGGCTTGGTCCTGCGCGTAAACCTCCGGTGCATTGGGCACCTCGAACGAAAGGTCCTTGACGTAGAGTAGTTCCAGCGCGAATTGCTGGCCGCCTCCGGCGCCGTTTCCCGCCGCTTCTCCGTTGCCGCCGTTGTCTTTGTGCTCTTCGGCCATCCTGGTCAGTTCTCCTGGTGCATGGATTGGTCTCAGGTGTCGAGCCCGAGCATTGCGTCGAGGCGGCCGGCTTGATCGAGATCATCCAGATCGTCGTAGCCGCCGATGTGTCGTCCATCGATGAAAATCTGCGGCACGGTATGACGACCGCTGCGCTCGATCATCTCGCGTTTACGTTTGGCGTTTAGCGTCGTATCGATTTCCTCGTAGCTGACACCCTTTTTCTTCAGCAGCTTCCTCGCAGCGATGCAGTAGCCACAGAACGCGCGTGTGTAGATCACGACCTCCGCTGAGGACTTTTGTTCACCATCAGCCATCGTCGCTGGATACGATCGGCAGGTTCTCGCGGCGCCATGCGCCCAGGCCACCCTGCAGGCCGAACACGGCCTCGAGGCCCTTCTTCCTGAGGGATGTGACGAGGGGTGCCGTCCGGCCCCCGCTGTCACAGACCAGGACGACCGAACTGGCCTTTTTGAGTTTCGGGTCGATGTCGCCCGACAGGTCGGCCGCGGGAATATTCATCGAGTCGACGATGTGGCCCTTCGCGTACGCGTCGTGATCGCGAATATCGACGACTTTGGCCCCGCCGTTGATCAGCCGTACGACCTGCGACGGGGGCAATGCGGTCAGGCCGTCGGCCTTGATGCGCAGTTCGTTGAAAATGACGGCCAGTGCCATCGCGACCGTGCCGGCCGCCAACAGCGTGTTGTTACTGATGAATTCGAGTAGTTGGTCCATGCTTATAAGTATAAAGGCGCGCCGTCCGGCGGTAGGAGTCGGGCGCGCATTATAACCGTGCCTCGCCGGGATGGTGTCGCCAGCGCCGGTTCGATCGCCTAAACTCGCGCCACATGAAGACCGACCGTCCGATGCCGGTGCCCGGCCAGGCAGTGATGATCCTCGCCTGCCTGGTCGCTGCCCTGTGGCTCACGCCCGGCGACGCCCAGACCGACGACGCTGTCGAGGCCGAGCAGCAGCTGTCGGAGGTGCGCGAGCGGATCGGCAAACTCGAACGCCAGATCCAGAATCAGGTGTCGGAGCGGAGCACGACCGAGCAGGCGCTGCGCAAGGCCGAGCGCGGCGAATCCGAGGTTCGTCGCAAGCTCGACGAGATCGCGAAGGCGCTCGGGGCGACGCGCGAGCGGCTCGCGGCCCTGGAGTCGGAGATCGAGTCGATCCGCGCCGAGCTGGCGCAACGCGTCGACGAACTGGCGCAGCAGATCAGGACGGTCTATATGACCGGCCGCGACGACTGGCTGCGCAGCGTGCTGAGTCAGCAGGATCCGGCTGAGATCGGCCGGCAACTGGTCTATCACAGCTATATCGCGAAGCATCGCAGCACGCTGATCGACTCCGTGCGCGCCGATCTCGA
>CAZISL010000232.1:0-8987 GCA_964541975.1 uncultured Chromatiaceae bacterium
GGAAACGCATGCTAATTACGAAAGCATTCGCAGCGACATTACGACGATCTGGCAGACCGAAGAGCACCCTATCGAAGAACGCACGGTGTTTGACGAACTTGAGCACGTACTTTTCTTTCTGACCGATGTTATCTACCGGGCCGTGCCGCCATTCTATGACCGTGTTCGAGACGCGCTGACGAATGCCTACGGCGAAGAAGCCGGAACACTGCGCATTCCGCAGATGATGAGTTTTGCCTCCTGGATCGGTGGTGACATGGACATCAGGCGCGACATCACCGCGCGCACGATGCGCGAGACGTTGGCCCGGCAACGCTCGCTCATCCTTGACCTGTATTTTAATGAGTGCCGAGCGCTGTTGGGCACGCTGAGCCAGAGTACGACGCGGGTCGGCATTTCCGACGAGGTGATGGAGCGCATCGAGGAATACTCCGGTCACTTCCCGAACGCCGCTGGCCAGGTGCCGCTGCGCCATCGGGACATGCCATACCGGACGTTCCTGAAGCTGATCATGGAGCGCCTGCAGTCAACGCATGACGACGACATCTTCCCGTATGAATCGGCCAACGAGTTTGGTGGTGACCTGCAACTGATTGCGAACAGCCTGCGCGCCAACAAGGGCGTTCACGCCGGACTGTTCAACACAAAGCGGCTCTTGCAGCGTGTCGAAACCTTCGGTTTTCATTTCCTGACCCTGGACGTCCGCCAAAGCGCCCTGGTCAATCGGCAAGTCGTCGGTCAGCTGCTGGCCGAGGACGACTGGCTCGATCAATCAGCGGAGGCACGTGAAAAGCGCATCCAGCAGGCGCTGGAAAGCAACGAATCGCCATCCGCGGAACCCAATAACGCATCGCGACGCGCGCTGGCGGTCTTCCAGGCTATCTCATTCTGCCGCAGGCGCTATGGCAAACGGTCGGTCGGCCCTTACATCATCAGCAAAGCACACGGCGTGGACGACATCCTGTCGGTCCTGCTGCTGGCGCGCTGGGCAGAATTACGGAAGAAAGACGGGCGCGTCCCGGTCGATATCGCGCCGTATTTCGAAACCGTCGAAGATCTCGCCGATTGTGCCGACACGATGCGCCAGCTGTTGCAGAACGATATCTATCGCACCCACCTCGAGCAGCGCGGCAATGAGCAGATGATCATGGTCAGCTATTCGGACAGCGACAAGGATGCCGGACTTGCATCGGCCCGCTGGTCGCTGCAGCAGGCGCAGTCGTGCCTGGTGCGGACGCTCGACGAGCAGCAGGTCGACTTCAACCTGTTCCACGGACGCGGCGGCACGATCAGCCGCGGTGGCGGACGCACCCATGCTGCCGTCCTCGGTTCGCCTGCCGGCGTCGTCCGCGGCCGTCTCCGCGCGACGGAACAGGGTGAACTGGTCAATGCGAAGTTCGGCGTTCGTGCCATTGCGCTAAGGACCCTGGAACAGACGACGGCGGCGGTTGCCAAGGCGACGGCTCTGCCCCGGAAGGAGTCACCGAAGGAGCGCGGCGAATGGCACGAGATGATGGAGGTTATCGCGGGTGCCAGCAAGCAACGCTATCAAACGCTGGTCTATGACCCGCCGGAGTTCTTCCAATACTTCCGTCTCGCGACTCCGGTCGATGCGATCGAGCGCATGCGCTTTGGGATTCGACCGGACATGCCTACCGATCGAGGGAGCGTCAACAACCTGCGCGAGATTCCTTGGGACTACGCGTGGACCCAGAGTCGCCACATGCTGCCGGGCTGGTTTGGATTCGGCGCCGGCCTGCTGAAAGCGGTCGACCAGTTTGGTCTGGACGCTGTGCGCGAGATGGCGGAAGGCTGGTATTTCTTCCGCGCGCTGATCTACGACGTAGAGACCGTGCTCGCGAAAACCGACCTGAACATCGCCGCCCGATACTCGGCGCTGGCCGGCCCGCTGCATGACGAGTTCTTCCCGTCGATGCGCACTGAGTTCGATCTGAGCGTCGAGCAGATCCTGACGATCAAACAGCAGCAGGTATTGCTCGAAAGGCAATCTACGCTGCGACGGTCGATCCGGCTGCGCAATCCATATATCGACCCGATGAGCCTGCTCCAGGTAGATCTGCTGCAACGCTGGCGCGACAGCGGCCGCGAGGACGAAGCCCTGTTCGCGGCGCTGATCGCGAGTATCAACGGGATCGCGCGCGGATTGCAGGATTCCGGTTGATGCGGGCGGTCTTCCTGGACTTCGACACCGTTGGGCCGGGCGACATCGATACAGCACCGCTGCTGCAACACCTGCCGGACCTGGAACTGTATGCGCACACGCCGGCCGATCAGGTCGCCGAGCGCATCGCGGGCGCCGAAGTCGTCCTGATCAACAAGGTGCGGCTGGACGCTGCCACCCTCGCCGCTGCCGATGACCTGCGCCTCGTCTGCCTCGCCGCGACCGGCATCGACAACGTCGACATCGCCGCGGCGCGGGATCACGGAATCACCGTCTGCAATATTCGCAACTACTGCGCACCATCTGTCGTGCAGCATGTGTTTGCCCTGATCCTGAGCCTGACCAATCACGTGTTCGAATATCGCAAGCTGTTGCGCGGACGTGCCTGGGCGGACAGTGCTCAATTCTGTCTGCTCGACTTTCCGATTCGCGAGCTCGACGGAAAGACGCTGGGCATCGTCGGTCTCGGCTCGCTCGGTCGCGCGGTCGCATCGGTTGGAGCGGCGTTCGGCATGCAGGTACTTGCGGCACGACGCCCCTACCGTACCGACGCTGAACGGGCCGCCGAACGGCTGGAGCCCATCGATGGCATTCAACGCGTGTCATTTGACGACCTGCTGGAACGCTCGGACGTCGTTTCGCTGCATTGCCCATTGACGACGGAGACCGAAAACCTGATCGACGTAAACGCTCTTGTCCGGATGCGTGCGGATGCGCTGTTGATCAACACGGCGCGCGGCGGACTCGTCGATTCGAACGCACTCGTTACAGCGCTCCGTCAGGGCCAAATCGCCGGCGCTGGCATCGACGTGTTACGACAGGAACCCCCGGTAGACCCGGAACCGCTGGTCGACGTCAGCCTGACGAACCTGATCGTAACGCCGCACATTGCTTGGGCGGCCCGCGAAGCGCGCCAGCGGGCGATCGACGAAATGGGCGCGAACATCGCCGCTTTTCTGCGCGGTGAAGAGCGCAACCGCATCGCCTGAACGCCACAGCTAGTCCTGACCGATTACCCGCGCGGCCCAGTCGATGACATCTCGCACGCGGGGAGAAGCCAGGTCCCGCGCCTCGAACAATTTGACCCATCGGTATTCGTTGTGTTCAGGCCGGCCGAGATCTTCGTTCACCGGCAGCTCCACCCGTTCCTGCTCAGTCCGCACGAGGTGATACCGGGCGACCTTGTCGCGATTGTAGGGTCCGGTCTCGACGTAATCTTCGCCCCATGCAAACTCGAGATTTGTCAGCGTCGTCTCCTCCGCGATCTCACGCAGCGCGCCCTCCAGCGGCGACTCTCCGTCTTCGACGATGCCCTTCGGGAAGTCCCAGTGATTAAAGGCGCGCAGCATCAGAAACAGATACCCGTCCACCGTGTGTCTGACCACGACGGCTCCCGATGAGAGGCGGAACGGGCGCGGTTCGGCCATCGCCGCGAAACTAGCCGTCCCGGAGCACGACGACGGGCGGCTCGTTGACCGCCTTCCGCGTGGCCAGTGTGCCGGTCACACCCACGACCAGGCTGCCGACGACGAGGCCTGCAACCCACAGCAGCGGATCTACGGTGTAGTCGAGCTGGAATACCCGTTCGGCGATGACGAATCCGACCGCGGTCGCGCCGAATGCCGCCAAAACACCTGCCAGGCTACCCAGCGCCGTGAACTCGACCGCGATACCCTGCAGAATCGTGCGCCGTTGCGCGCCCAGCGTATGCAGCAAGGCACTCTCGAAGCGGCGTTCGTCACGGGTTGCCTGGATCGCCGCCAGCAGCACGATGACACCCGCGAGCATCGTGAACAGGAAGACGTACTGCACCGACATCGAAGCGCGATCGATGATCATGCGAACCTGCCCGAGAATGACCTCGAGATCGAACACGGTGACGCCGGGATAGGACCGCACGAACGAATTCAACACCAACCGCCGATCGGGCGGGACATGCACGCTGGCGATAATCGTCTGCGGCAGTTGCTCGGCGAGGCCAGGCGACAACATCACATAAAAATTCGGGCGTAGCGAATCCCATTCGATCGCGCGCGCACTGGTGACGGGCGCGTCGAACTGTTCGCCACCGATATCGAATCCGATCGTATCGCCGATGCTGAGGCCGAGTGCCGAGAATATGTCTGCCGACAAAGATACCTGTATCTCGCCGGAGTACTCCTCACCCCACCATTCGCCCGCAGTCACCAAATTGGAGTCCGGTAGCGCCGAACGCCACGTCAGGTTGGTTTCCTGGCGTGCGAATCTCGCACCGCGCTCGTCGGTGATCGGGTAGTCGTCGACGGACTGGCCATTGATGCGAACCATCTTGCCGCGAATGAACGGCAGATAGTCGGGCGTGGCATCGAGTTCGTCGAGGAAGAACTGCTGAATGCCAGGCCATTGCTCGGGGTCGATATTGATCAGGAAATAATTCGGCGCATCATCGGGCAGCGTCGCGCGCCATTCGTCCAGAATATCGGTACGGACGACCGTCAGCAGCAGCAGCACCATCAGGCTCATCGCAAACGCGACGATCTGCACAATACTCTCTTTGCCTCGCCGCGAGACATTCGCCAGGCCATATCGCCAGGCAACGCCCGCGGCGCCGCGGAATCGCGACAGCAACTGCACGAGCAACCAGCCTCCGGCAACCGCGAGCGCCGCGACGACCGCCAGGCCGCCTGCGATCAACACCACCAGCAGCAGGTCGCGAACGATCGACCAGATCATCACCAGCAAGGTGCCGATCGCGATACCGTACGTCGCGCCCGAAGACATTTTCGGTGGTGGAAGATCGTGCCGCAACACTCGGATTGGCGACGTGGTCTTGAGCTGCAACAGGTGCGGTAACGCGAACCCAATCGTAATCGTCGCGGCCGTGATCAAACCGAGAATCCCGGCCGACAACGACGTCGGTGGCAAGGACACCTTGATCACATCCGCCGCCAGGCTAATCAGCGCAGCCTGGGCAACGAAACCGATCACACTGCCGACGATGGTGGTGCCGACGATGACCAGCGCGAGCTGGCTCAACGTGCTGTTCTGCACGAAAGACTGGGTGGCGCCGACGCTCTTCATCAAGGCGATCGTGTCCAGATGGCGCAGCGCGTAGCGCCGAGCAGCCATGGCCGTCGCGACAGCCGCCAAGATCACCGTGACCAGGGATGCCAAAGTCAGGAAACGCTGCGCCCGATCGATTGCCGCCGTAATCTGCTCACCGGCGTCCTCGAGCCCCCGAACTCTGAGGGCGTCGCTCTTGCCCTGTTCAATTGCGCTGCGGAATGCCTGCATGGGCGCTTCCGGGCCCGCGAACAATTCACGATAGGTCGCCCGGCTGCCCGGCCGAATGACGCTGAACGACGGTACATCCGACAGGTTCACCATCATGCCCGGCGCGAGCTGGGTCATGCCGCCAGTCATTTGGGCCGGCTGATACTCGAGTACCCGGGTGATTTCGAGCGTGCGCTCGCCGACCAGAACGCGATCACCCACATCGACGTTCATGCGGCCGAGCATGCCGGGCTCCGCCCATGCCGTCCCGGGTTCCGGAACCCCGCTTGCCGGATTCGTCTCTCCGAACATGACGTCGGACACCAGCAACTCACCCCGCAGCGGGTATTCGTCCGTGACGGCCGTAATCATTGTCAGCGCGTTGCTGTCGTTATTCTCGTCCTCGGGCAAAACCATCGTCAGAAATGACATCGCCGCAGCGGTATCGAGACCAACCGCGGCCGCATCTTCCAGGAACGACGGTTCGATCGGCGTTGGCGAGCTAACGACGACATCGGCCGCCAGCGCCGCGCCCGCCTGCATCTGGATCGCGCGGCCAACGCGATCGGTAAAGAAGCCGACCGCCGTCATCGCCGTAACGGCAACGATGATTGCGGTCAGCAGCACCGATAGTTCGCCTGCGCGCAGGTCGCGCAGCAACGATTTGATTGCAAATGACCAACTGCTCATCGGACGAGCTTTCCAGCCTCGAGTTCGATGATACGGTCGCAGCGCTCCGCCAGCTGCCGATCGTGCGTGACGAGTACCAGCGTCGTATTCGACTGCCGATTCAAATCGAACAATAAGTTGGCGACCCGGTCACCGCTGGAGCTGTCGAGATTGCCGGTGGGTTCGTCGGCGAACAGGATATCGGGTTGCGTGACGAAAGCGCGGGCGATCGCGACGCGCTGTTTCTCGCCGCCGGACAATTGCTTCGGATAATGCGTCGTGCGCTCTGCCAGGCCGACGCTTGTCAGCGCTTCCCGCGCTTTGGTGGCGGCCCCTTTATCGCCGGTCAGCTCGAGTGGCAGCATCACGTTCTCCAACGCGGTCAGCGACGGCACGAGGTGGAACGACTGAAAGACGAACCCGACATGATCGCCGCGAACGCGCGCGCGCCCGTCCTCGTCCATCACGGTGAGGTTTTCGCCGCATAGCCATGCCTCGCCTGTGCTCGGACGATCCAGACCTGCCAGAAGCGCCAGTAGCGTCGTCTTTCCGGCTCCCGAAGGGCCGATCAGCGCCACGGCCTCGCCCGGCCGCACTTCCATGTTTATGTCATCCAGGATGGTCAGCGACCCTTCGGGACTGCTAACCTTCTTGCCAAGTCCAACTGTTTGAAGAACGATGTCGTTAACGGTTTCTACTGCTTCCATAAGACCCGCTTATGCATGTTTGCTGGTGCTGCTTGCTTTATTCGCAGCCGGTTGCCAGGCAGATGACGCGAACCAAAAAATTCTCATCGTCGGCGACAGCCTGAGCGCAGGGCTCGGACTCGAGCCGGAGGAGTCCTGGGTATCGCTGCTGCAAAACCGGCTGTCGGCAGAAGGTTACGGGCATACGGTAGTCAATGCCAGTATCAGCGGCGACACGACCGGCGGCGGCCTGCGCCGCCTGCCCCGAGCGCTCGAGGTACATCAGCCCGGTATAGTCCTCATCGAACTCGGGGGTAACGACGGCCTTCGCGGCACTCCCGTCATGCTGATCCGAAGCAACATTAAAAAAATGATCGAGATGTCGCAGGACGCCGGCGCCAGCGTCGTGCTCGCCGGCATGGCGATGCCGCCGAACTACGGCGAACGCTACACGAACGGATTCTCGGAGTTATACGCGGACCTCGCGGACGAATACGACGCTGCCCTGATTCCGTTTTTCATGGACGGCGTCGCGCTGGATGCTTCCAAGATGCAGCCGGACCAGATTCATCCCAACGCCGCGGGTCAGCCGATCCTGCTCGACAATGCCTGGCCTGCGCTCGTCGACATACTCAACTGAGTCCGCCGCAACGTAGATTCTTCAGGGCGCCATTCGCCAGGCGAGTCCGTAGTCCCAACTAAACGCGGCCTGCCCCGATGCCGCGACAACCCTGAGCTCGTAATCCCTGTTCGCCGCCAAAGAATGACGCAAGAATTGCCGATTGTCCGGCCATGTCTCCGAACTCGCGACCAACTCACCACCGCCCGGACTCGACACGTCGTAAAGGTACAGCCCGATTCCGAAGACCTGCGCCTCCTGATCGAAAACGAGGCCCCGACCTGTCCGGACCCGCGCATTCCAGATCAGCGCCGCTGTCAGTCCGACAGGCTCACCGTGACCGGCAATGGCATAGGTCGCCGTGATATTGCTTCCCCCGGAACCACCGAAAGCGCCGTCGTAATCGAAACCGGCTGTCGGGATCACATTGTTCTGCGTGGCCCCATCTTCCAGACTGTCGCTCTCGCCCCCGACGATGACATGGTAGCTATTCGAAATGTCGAGCCGGCCAGCTCCGAATTGCGGATGAAGACCAGGCGCCTCGTCGCTCCCTTCGCCTTCGATCAGAACCGGCGTTGCACCGGCCATCAAAGCCGCCCTGACGACTTCGCTGTTTTCACCGGTCGATATCCGCACGCCGGCCCGATTGACCGCACCACTGTCGGCGCGCTCGCTTGAGCGGCTCATTTCCGTGCGCGCAGTATGGACGAGCAGCGCCGCGGCCGAAGACACGCGAGCGGCGGCACTGCTCGGATAAGTCTCCTCCGCGACAATGTCCGGACGAATTCGCCCCGGCGGATAATCCGCATGCCCGACCGGCGCCGACCCGGCCGCGTAAGCGCCGTCGATATGGCTGACGACGACCGCGTTCCACGCGCTCGCGAACAATGGCGAATCTCCGCTGCCATTGAAGCCCGCCACCTGGATGAAATCGTCCGTCGCAATCAACCAATCGAGCCGTCGCAGCGCCTCGACGTTGCGCGTGCCGGGCAACTCCGGATGCTCGGCGTTGCCGACCCAGCTGTGATTTGCGATCCGCGCGGTCTGAGCGTTCGGCAGCAACCGGCGACCCGAATTCAAGACGGAATCGAGCCAGGTCATTGATTCCCAAGCTTCAATATCTTCGATAGCGGGTGCCATCGACGTGCGACGCCCGAAGAACTTTCGGCCGACGCCGTTCGCGTGCCCGGAGTAAAGCCGCGAGAAATCGGGCACGATGCGAATGTTCTTGTCGATGAATTCGTCGAGCACCGGATTCGGCGCAAAAGCGGTGCCGGTCTTCGTCTCGATACCGTCCACCATCTCCGTGACATCGCCCCTGGGCTCGACCAGTTGGACCTCGACGCCGCTGCCATCCGGGATCGACTCGCCCAATTCGCGCTTAAGCTTCTCGTAGCCGAACGGATCGCTTGGCTCTTGGGGCGTGCAGGCACATATGAACACCGTAGCGACGATCGCTGTGACGTGATTTAAAAGAAAATTTCGAACCGTGCTTGATGTCATCTGCTTTCGCTGTGATTCGTTACTGTAGAGCGCGATGCTGAAATCCGTAATCGTAATCCGCCGCGCAGAGCGGGGA
>CAZISL010000233.1:0-3554 GCA_964541975.1 uncultured Chromatiaceae bacterium
CTGCCGGAAGGTTCGACGATGATCGCGACCCAGGTCGCGTCGCCATTCCTGACGCCGTTCAAAACGACGCTGTTCGTCGCGCTGTTCTTCGCGATGCCGGTCGTCATCTACCAGATGTGGGCGTTCGTCGCGCCGGGACTCTATCGCCGCGAGAAGAAATTCGCGATTCCCATGGTCGCGTCGAGCATCGTGTTGTTCTACTGCGGTATTGCCTTCGCGTACTGGGTCGTGTTCCCGCTGATGTTCGCGTTCTTCACGTCGGTGACGCCCGAGGGCGTCGCGATGATGACCGACATCAGCAGCTATCTCGACTTCATCCTGACGATCTTCTTCGCCTTCGGCATCGCGTTCGAGGTTCCGATCGCGACGGTCATGCTGGTCGCAACCGGCCTGACCAACACCGAAAACCTGAAGCGCAAGCGCCCGTATGTGTTTCTCGGCGCCTTCGTCTTCGGCATGCTGCTGACGCCGCCGGACGTCATCTCGCAGACGCTGCTCGCCGTCCCGATCTATATCCTGTTCGAGTCGGGCATCATCATGTCGCGACTGATGCTGAAACCCAAGCCCGAGGCGGAAGTCGTCGGCGACACGTAAAGGCCCCCGTAAAGGGGTCAGAACCCATTTTTCATCACCGATCGCGGTAGCAGATTGACACTACACGAGCGAAAAATGGGGTCCGACCCCGACCCCGATCGCGGGGATGCGGGGCACCCCGCGGGGCTGCGAACGCTGTTCTTCACCGAGATGTGGGAGCGCATGAGTTACTACGGCATGCGCGCGCTGCTCGTGCTGTTCATGGTCGACCAGGTCGAGCGCGGCGGCCTCGGTTTCACGGACGAGAATGCGACGGCCATCTACGGCCTGTACTCGGCGGCCGTGTACCTCGTCGCCCTGCCGGGCGGCTGGATCGGCGATCGCCTGCTCGGCGCCCAGAAATCGATCTGGTTCGGCGGCATCGTCATCATGTGCGGGCACTTCGTGCTGGCAATCCCGTCGCTGTACTCGTTCTTCGTCGGGCTCGTGCTGATCGTGATCGGCACCGGCCTGCTGAAACCGAATATCAGCGCTGTGGTCGGCGAGCTGTATGGCCCGGGCGATCCGCGCCGCGACGCCGGGTTCACGATCTATTACATGGGTATCAACATCGGCGCGGCGATCGGCCCACTGGTCTGCAGCACCCTGGGCGAGAGCGAGATGTTCGGCTGGCACTATGGCTTCGCGGCCGCCGGTGTCGGGATGTTCGCGGGGCTGGTCCAGTTCCGTATGGCCGCGCACCGACTCGGGAAGGCCGGGCTCGAACCCTCGCTCGACGGAACTAATCCAGCCGACCGCCGCAAGATGATGGGGGCATGGCGGATCGTCGCCGCGGCCGTGGGCCTCGTGATGGTCGGACTGGCACTATTGCTGACCGAAACGATCACCGTGAACGCACAGAGCCTCGCAGAGAATACCGCCGTCGTCATCGCGCTCGTTGCCGGTCTCTACTTCGCATTCCTGTTCAGCTTCGGACATCTGACCACGGTCGAGAAGAAACGCGTCGTCGTCATTATCGTCCTGTTCTTCTCGTCCGCCATGTTCTGGTCCGGCTTCGAGCAGGCCGGCTCGTCGCTGAACCTGTTTGCCGAGCGCTACACCGATCGCATGATTGGCACGTTCGAGATTCCGGCAGGCTGGTTCCAGTCGCTGAACCCGGCGTTCATCATCGTATTGGCGCCGGTATATTCGGCCTTGTGGGTCCACCTGGCGCGCCGCAATCTCGACCCGTCAACGCCGGCGAAATTCGCCATCGGCATACTGCTGCTCGCCGTCGGCTTCCTGATCATGTATGGCGCATCGATCCTTGTCCTGGAGGGCAACCAGGCCATGCCGACCTGGCTGTTCTTCACCTATCTGCTGCACACGATGGGCGAACTGGCGCTGAGCCCGGTCGGCCTGAGCGCGACGACGAAACTCGCGCCGCACCGCTTCGTCGGACAAATGATGGGCGTCTGGTTCCTGGGCGCGTCGCTCGGGAATATCCTGGCCGGTCTGCTCGCCGGCGAGTTCAGTGGCGAAACGGTCAGCGAGTTCCCCGACCTGTACCTGCAGATCGTGCTGACGCTATCGGGTTTCGCGCTACTGCTGCTCGTGTTTTCGAAACCCATCCGCAAGCTGATGGGCGACGTCGACTAGAATTGTGGGGGACAGTTTACTTTTTTCATCGGTCTACAGAGCTCACGGAGAGTCGCCGCCGAGAAAAAAGTAAACTGTCCCCGGAATACGGATTTGCACGGCGGTTGGCGTCGGCGAATACGTCACGGCAACGATTGAAAGCCGACGAATGAATTAAGGAGAACAACATGCCGACTTACCTGATCGCGATCTGCGAAGTCACGAACCCGAACGAGAACTTCAAGAAATATGCAGCCGAGTCGGCCAAGCTGATCGACGCCCATGGCGGGAAATACGTCCTGCGTGGTCCCGCCGCCAAACTCGTCAAGGGTGAGGCGCTGCAGGGCAAGGTCGTGATCATGACGGAATGGACGTCGCTGGAGCACCTCGAAGGTTTCCTGAACGACGAGACGTACGTCAACGATGTCGCGCCGCTGCGCGAGGGCACCGGCAACTATGAAATCGCGGCCTATGAGTCGTTGCCGGCCAGCTAGTCGAGAATTCCGCTATGGATAAACCCACGATCGTCGTCGTCAACGGTTCGGCGGACGAAGGCTACTGGGCCGTTTACTACCTGCTCAAGACGGGTCGCTTCCAGGTACGCACGACCGTCCGCCGCCTGGAGAGCCGCCGCGTGGAACGCCTTCGGCAACTGGATTTCGACGGCAATCGCTGCGAAGTCGTCAAGGCCGCGACCGAAAATGAGGCCGAACTGAGTAGGGCATTCGACGGTGCACACGGAATCTACGGCACGACGATCTACAACATTTATGCCAGGAAATACCGGCACGAGAATCCCGAGGAACTGGCTCAGGGTCATGCGTTGATCGCGGCCGCCAAGGCATGCTCGACGCTCGAGCATTTCGTCTGGCAGACGATGACCCGCTTCGACCAGCCACCCGAGGAGCTCGGCATCGAGGCGCCGATTCACTTTCGTACGAAATGGGAACTCGAAGATGACGTCAAGCAGGCGGGACTGCCCTGGACGTTCCTGCGCCAGCCTGCCTACATGCGCCAGGTCGCCTTCGGCATGCAGTTCAAGAACCGACTCGTCTATCCGTACCCGCCGGAAACGCGGCTGGCCTTCGTCACCGAAGAAGACCTCGGAAAATTCGTCGCGGCGATCTTCATGGATCGCGATGCACATCTGAATCAGGCGATCAACGGTGTCAGCGAGGTGCTGACACCGATCGAGCTCGCGGCGCGCGCTCATGCATTGAATCCGGATTTCAGCCCGAAGTACCGCAAGGCGACCTGGATCGAGAACGCGTTTTTCGACTACGTGATCGTCGGCCTGAAACCGGCCTTCCGTTATCCGGCGCAGATCAACAAGAACCTGATGGCAGGTAACTGCTTCGCAATGCACGTCGAAGACAAGGCGGCGTGCGAGCGCCTGATCGACC
>CAZISL010000234.1:0-3352 GCA_964541975.1 uncultured Chromatiaceae bacterium
CGTTTTTCCGCTACCGCAGGGGCGGTTACAGAGGGATATGTCATGACAGTTGAAGTCAAAGTGCCGCTGTTACCGGAGTCGGTGACCGACGCGACACTGGTCTCCTGGCACAAGGCGCCCGGGCAGTCGGTCCAGCGCGACGAGAACCTGGTGGATCTCGAGACGGACAAGGTCGTGCTGGAAGTTCCCGCGCCGGTCAGCGGTGTAATCAAGGAAATCCAGGTCGACAACGGTGCGACCGTTACGAGTGGCCAGCTCCTCGCGATACTCGAGCCGGGCGAGGTTCAGGCTGCCAGGCCGGAAGCGGCGGCAGCGGGCGCAGCGCCGGCAGCAGCAGCGGCTGCTGCTGCACCGGTCGCGGCAATGTCGAGCGAGAACGCCGAGAAGCTGAGCCCGGCCGTGCGCCGGTTGCTCGAGGAACACGATATCGATCCGGCCCAGATCGGCGGCACCGGCAAGGGCGGCCGCATCCTGAAGTCCGACGTTCTGGAGTTCGTCGAGAAACGCGTGCAACCCGAAGCCGCGCCGGAAGAGATCCCGGTCGAGCCCGTCGTCCACGCGCCGATCGTCGGTCAGCGCGGCGAACACCGCGTGCCGATGACGCGCCTGCGCGCGCGCATCGCGGAACGCCTCGTCGAGGCGCAACAGACGGCGGCGATGCTGACGACGTTCAATGAAGTCGACCTGACCGAGGTCATGGCGTTGCGCGCACGTTACAAGGATGCGTTCGAGAAGAAGCACGGCGCGAAGCTGGGTTTCATGTCGTTTTTCGTCAATGCGACGATCGAAGCATTGCGCCGTTATCCGGCCGTCAATGCCTCGATCGAAGGCGCCGACATCGTCTATCACGACTACTTCGATATCGGCATCGCCGTGTCGAGCGAGCGCGGGCTCGTCGTGCCGGTCATCCGCGACGCGGATCGCATGAGCTTCGCCGACCTGGAGAATACGATTCGCGGGTATGGCCTGAAGGCGCGCGAAGGCACGATCTCGATGGACGACCTGACGGGCGGTACGTTCACGATCACGAACGGCGGCGTCTTCGGCTCGATGATGTCGACGCCGATCCTGAATCCCCCGCAGAGCGGGATCCTCGGTATGCACGCCATTCAGCAACGTCCGATGGCCGTGGACGGCGAGATCGAGATTCGCCCGATGATGTACATCGCGCTGACCTACGATCACCGCATCATCGATGGCGCGGAGGCCGTGCGCTTCCTCGTCACGATCAAGGAATCGCTGGAGGATCCCGGCAGGTTGCTCCTGCAGGTCTGATCCCGACTAACGCCTACCTTTCGAGGAATACAGATGAGCAGAAAATTCGACGTCGTCGTTATCGGCGCCGGCCCGGCCGGCTATGTCGCGGCCATCAGGGCCGCCCAGCATGGATTGTCCACAGCGTGTATCGATGCGTGGAAGAACCCCGACGGCAGCGCCGTGTTCGGTGGTACGTGTCTGAACGCGGGCTGCATTCCGTCCAAAGCATTGCTCGAATCGTCCGAGCTCTATCATCGCGCGCAGGTCGAATTCAAGAATCATGGCATCGGCGTGGGTGAGCTGGCGCTCGACCTGGCGACCATGCAGGCGCGCAAGGAGGGCATCGTTCGCGATCTCTCCGGCGGCATCGGCGTGCTGTTCAAGGCCAACGACGTGACCGGCCTGTTCGGCCACGGCCGTCTGCTGCCCGAGCAGAAGGTGCAGTACACGCCGCATGACGGCGAACCCGAATTGCTGGAGGCGGAACACGTCATCCTCGCGACCGGCTCCACGCCGATCGAACTGCCGTCCGCACCCTATGATTGCGAACGTATCGTCGACTCGCAGGGCGCGCTGTCGTTCGACAGCGTTCCGGAGCGGCTCGGCGTCATTGGCGCGGGTGTCATCGGGCTCGAACTCGGCAGCGTCTGGCAGCGTCTGGGCGCGAAGGTCACGATCGTCGAAGCCATGGATCAGTTCCTGTTCATGGCCGACGCGCAGATCGCGCGCGAGGCGCAGCGCCAGTTCAAAAAGCAGGGGCTGGATATTCGACTCGGCGCGAAGGTGCAGGCAACCGAGATCACGGACGCCGGCGTCATCATGAAATACGACGACGAACAGGGTGGTCACGAGATCACCGTCGACAAGGTTGTCGTCGCCGTGGGCCGGCGGCCGTCGACGGACGGGTTGCTCGATCCGCTGGCAGGCGTCGATGTCGACGAGCGCGGCCACATCGAGGTCGACCTGGAGTGCCGGACGACGGCATTGAATGTCTGGGCGGTCGGCGACGTCGTGCGTGGCCCGATGCTGGCGCACAAGGGGTCCGAGGAAGGCGTCATGGTCGCCGACCTGATCGCGGGAGAGATCGCGGAAATGAACTACGACGTGATCCCGTCGATCATCTATACGTCGCCCGAGATCGCCTGGGTCGGCAAGACCGAGGAAGAGCTCAAGAGTGCCGGTGTCGAGTACAAGACCGGCACCTTCAACTTCGCCGCGAGCGGTCGGGCGAAAGCGATGGATCAGGCCGCCGGGCTGGTCAAGTTCCTGTCTTCGGCCGTGACCGACGAGATCCTCGGCGTGCACATCTGCGGTCCGATGGCTGGCGAGTTGATCGGCGAGGCCGTCCTCGCGATGGAGTTCCAGGCCAGCACCGAGGACCTCCAGCGCACGATTCATGGCCATCCCACGCTGACGGAAGCCGTGCACGAGGCGGCGCTGTCGGTCGACAATCGCGCGATTCACGCGATCAATCGCTGAGCGGGCATCCGGGGGCGGGTGTCTGATGCCGGCTTCCCGGTTATCATAGCGGCGTTGTTGTTGAGGAGCGCAGGCATGAGACGCGTGGTTGCCCTGCTGGGTATTGGTTTATTTGGTGTGCAGGCTGCGGCCGACGATGTCGATTTCGGCCTCAACGCCGATGCTTTTCGGCTGATCTATACGCACGAGTTTCGCAGCAATGCGCTGCAGATCGACGGTGGCTGGATGTACCACTCGGACAACGGCAGTGTCGTTCACGTTGGTCTGAACCTGTCGGACGTCGCATCGAATTCCAAGGATCTCGTCGCCGGCCTCGGCGGGCGGCTCGCCTACCAGGACGGCGAGGGCAGCGGCCAGAGCGGGTTCGCCGTGCCGATCGGCGGATTCCTGTACTTCACGCCGCAGAAGTACAACCGCATCACCTTCGGGTTTGCGGCTTATTTCGCGCCGGACGTGCTGAGCATGGGTGATTCGACGAAGTACCAGGATTACACGCTCAGGCTCGCCTACAACGTCATGCGGCAGGCGGACATCTACGTCGGTGCGCGTTACGTCAAGGGCGAGTACAAGAACGCGCCCGATGTCTATTTCGACACGGGCATGCACATCGGCTTCA
>CAZISL010000235.1:0-10549 GCA_964541975.1 uncultured Chromatiaceae bacterium
GAAATGCGGCGGAGAACCGAATTTATGAAACCACGTCCACATAAGGCTTCCAATTGTCCTTGTTCCGCGAGCAAAAAAACACGGTGTTTTGTAACAATATCAGTCGAGAGATATACGTATCGCCGCGGCCGATGCCAGCGGGACTATTGTTAACGCGAGCACGAAGAACGCACCGAGCAGAAACAGCGGGCCGCTGATGTCCTCGCCCGTCGCCGCCAGCTCCGTCGCTCGCGCACCGAACATCAATACCGGCAGCATCATCGGCAGTACCAGTATCGCCAGCAAACCGCCCGACTGGCGAACGCCCGCGGTCAGCGCGGCGCCGATCGATCCTAGCAGACTAAGCGTCGGCGTACCGAGCAACAGCGTCAGACTTAACGCCGCAACCCCTTCCGACGGGAGGTGATAGGTAATCGCGAGGATCGGCGCCAGCAGCACCAGCGGCAACCCGCTGAGCAACCAGTGCGCGAACGTCTTGCCGAGCATGATCATCGCCAGCGGATGCGGGCCGATGACCAGCTGCTCCATGCTGCCGTCATCGACGTCGCTGCGGAACAGCGCATTCAGGGACAGCAACGTCGCCAGCAGCGCGGCAATCCACAGCACCGCGGGCGCCAAGTTCCGCAGAACCTCGCGTTCCGGGGACAGGGCCAAAGGAAACAGCGTGGTTACCATGACGTAAAACATGATCGGGCTCGCGAGATCGCCCCAACGCCGCAGTGCAACCTGCAGATCGCGCAGGCAGATCGCCCGAAAGCCCTTGGCGAAACTCAATGAATGCCTCCGAGGGTGACGTTCACGACTTCGCCGTCTTGGATCGACAACTCGTGATGTGCGGCCACGGCAACCAGGCCACCATCGCCGAGGTGAGCATTGATGCGAGCCTCGACAAAGTCGCGCCCGGCAACATCCAGATTCGTAAACGGCTCGTCCATGATCCAGAGCCGCGCATTCGACAGCAACACGCGCGCCAGCGCGGTGCGACGTTTCTGGCCGGCCGACAGGTAGCGCACCTCGAGCCGGGCGCATTCCGCCAGGCCGAGGGCGGCGAGGTATTCGCTGAACCGGTCGAGCGGTTGCCCGCTCAGGTCTGCGGAAAACGTGAGGTTTTGCGTGACGGTGAGATCGGCCTTAAGTCCGAGCGCATGACCGAAATACGCCAGCGCCTTCCCGAAGTCCTGGCGGTTGGCCTCGACCGGGATCCCATCCCACTCGACCCGGCCTTCTTCCGGGCGCGTCAGGCCGCACAACACCCGTAACAACGTCGTCTTGCCCGACCCGTTAGGTCCTCGAATCACGAGCGCCTGCCCGTCTCCGAGCCCAAACGACAGCGCGTCGAACAGGCAAAACGGGCCTCGCCACAGGGTCAGATCATGTGCTGTCAATCGGCTCATTGATGTTGTCGGGCACTTTACACAACTATTACCCGGTTCTACACTGAATTCGCTCAGTAGCTGGTTCCCAGTTGGGCGGCCCTCCGTGGCCGCCGTCGCGTCGCAGCGATTCGCGACGGAGTATGGAGAAGCCCGGTGAAAAAAACGACCACCGCTAGCGACAACGCCGGCAAGAGTCCGCCGGACTCAAAGACGGCTATCGCCGATCCCATTCCTGTTGCCCTGGATTTCCTCCGGGCGTGCCATGAAGAACGCCGCCCACTCGCACTCGTCACGGGAGCCGCCGGCACCGGCAAATCGCTGCTGATGCACCGTTTCTCGGCGACCGTCGACGACGGCCCGGTCGCTCATATCCGAAACGCGCATAACGACCCGCATGCGTTTCTCGAGGAACTGCTGAGCGAATTCGGTTTCGACGCGGTGGAGTCCAGCGTGTCGGACCTCATTCGGCTCACGAAAGTGTTCCTGCTGCACGAGCATCGCAAGGGCTTGCGACCGGTCGTCATCGTCGAGAATGTCGACGAACTCGGGCCGGACACGCGGGAAGCGATCCGGGAACTGGCGCTCCCCGAGGCCGAGGCGAAACCCGTTTCTCTGTTCGTGCTTTCGAGTAGCGCCGGCGTCGACGCCCTCTCCGGTGAGCCACAATTCGAATCGGTCTATTCACTGGATGTCACGGTGCGTACGAGCGTGCTGCCTGACGTACCCGATTGCGACACGCTCGAAATCTACTTTCATGATCGACCGTACGGTCTGCACCGCATCGAAGCCGAGAAGACGACCATCGGGCGCGACGGCGGCAACGACGTGCGCGTCAGCGGCGCTTTCGTCAGCCGCTTTCACACCGCTCTGATGAAAGAGAGCCGCGGGATCTACGTGGTCGATCTACAGAGCACGAACGGGACTTTCGTCAACGGCAAGCGCGTTACGCGGCGCAAACTCGAACACGGCGACACGATAGAGATCGAGGAGTTCAAGCTGAAATTCCTGACGCCGTCCACGTCAACCGCGGACGTGAGTAACGCGACCGGCGATTCCGAAACGCTGGCCATGCAGGCGCCGCTCGATCATCTGCTGGATCAATCTGCCTGACGCCCTTCGCCGTGCGCTGCATCCGTCGCACTCCAATCATCAGAATGCGCTGGTGTATCATGAACAGCAGCAACCAGGACGCATTCCCGTCAAGGAGACAAAGATGACAGCGCGATCGATCAATACCCCGCGTATGACCGGTTTTATAGGGTTATTCGCGGCAACGTTATGCGCCACTGCGGTGTTGGCGCAGGACGCGGCGACGAGTACCAGCGTCGATGCAGTCAGTAGCGCAACGCCACATGCGCGACACGATTGCGCACGGCATCACGCGCATCGAGACGGTCAGACACCCGAAAACATGATGCAGCAGTTCTTCGACGAACTCGGGCTAACGGGCCAGCAACAGGCAGACATCCAGATCATCACGTCTGACTACGCGGAAAGATTCAAGGATCTCGTGAAACTGGGCCGCGCTACCGCGGAGGAGCTCATGAACCTTGCGCCGGACGACCCTTCTTACCGCGACCAGACCGACGAGGCCAGCGCACTGGCGGCGAACAGCGCAGCCGAGATGGTCGTCCTGATGGCCGAGATGCGCGCCAAGCTCTACGCGGTGTTGACGAACGATCAGCGCGCAAAGCTGCAAGAGAAGATCGAGCAGAAAAAGCGCGAGCTCGAGGAAAAGAAGCTGCAGCGTCAGCAGGACACAGAATCGCACGACCGTCCGTTCGAGCAATTCATCGGTTGAACCGCGTCAGATCAGGTCGAGTAATTTCGGCTTGATCAGCTCCTTGACCGAAGTGATGAGCGCGATGCCAGCCAGTACGACGAACAACGAGAACAGATCCCATTCGTTCAGCACGTAACCGAGCGCGAGCGCGGCTGCCGGCGGGTGTTCCGTGTCCGTCACGACCATGAGCAGGAACGCGAGGCCGAGCGCGAACGCCGCGCAACAGATCTGGATGACGCGTGGATCGGCGAACGAAAATTCGATGAGCCGCGCGGAGATCACCGCCAGGGTGCATCCCGCCAGCGTTCCGACTGCGTATCCGCCAATCAGGTAACGGGGTTTCGAACGCTTGGCGTGCGGCATCGAAAAAACGATAAACGTGCTGGCGCCGAGCGACGCGATTAGCACCGTCTGCTTGACCAGGTCGAGCAGCAACAGAACCAACATCATCGTGACCGTTGCCATCAGCGTCTGTCGCAAGTATTGAGCCCGATGACCTTTGAGCTTTTCGTCGAATAGCCGCCAAGCGGGCCGTCTCGTCCTCAGGCGCGCGCGTTTCGGCTCTTGACGCCCGGACGTCGAATCTGTCATTGCGCGATTTCCGATTGCCGACTGTAGTAACCGGTAAACCACACCGACCAGGTCTCGCCATCGTCTTTCGATTCCTCGAAATGCTGGCGGACACGGCCGTCGTCGAGCGGCGTCCAGCGACCGCGAAACGCGGTGCTGTCAGTTTGCGTCGCGTAACTAAGGGTTCCCGCCAGCAGCATCGAGCCGTCGTCCTGCAAACTGCCGCGTATGTCGATCACGGAACCGTCCGCACCGACCCAGTTCTGTACCCATTGCGCCGTCGCGGCGTCGAAATAGTTCAGGCTGATGCCGCTTCCGCCGCGGACGCTCGTCCAGCGTTCGATGAGCACGCAGCCACCCTGCTCCTTCGTAATAGAATTGACACCGGCCTTGAGCCCGTCCGCCATGTGCACGGCCCAGTCCCCGATCCAGAAATCGAACTGGCTCGTTTCGATGCGATCGAGGCAGGGGCGCGGCGGGGTTTCGACGAAAGCATCTTGTGCAACACCCGTCGCGCAGAGAAGCAATCCGAATACTGAGGTTGGTAAACGAACCCTCACGGCATGCATGACGGATCTCCCGTGCCAGTTGGACAGCTACAAGATTGCCCTGCGCGGTTGGCGGCGGCAATGCCATGTGCTCCCGGTTAACCAACTCTGCTATGGTTTACGCTCCGCGCCGGGTCCGGCGTGACGTTGGGTAAAGGGGAAATCATGCGGATAGTTTCACGGCTTCGCGCATTCCTGCAACGGGCGGCCTGGCTGACGCTCCTGCCATGTGTCGCTTGGACGCAAACGATCGATCTGCCCGACACGCTCGCTATCGAGGCGCCACCGCAGACCTCGCAACTGGCGCTGGACGATTCGCTCGTAACGCAGCTGCTCATCGACCAGGCTTCCGCCGGCACGGCCACGTTGTCGATCAGCGCTCCGGGCGGTGAGTTGCAGCTGGGACCCAACCTGGTGACGTGGACCGCCGAAGAGCCGCCGGGCAACGTGGTGGCGAGCCGCGAAGAATTCGTCTACCTGCTGCATCACGGCCAGACGCCCGTCGCGACCGCTCGCGGACCGATTTCCAAAGGGCCGGCGTACTCGACGGCGGGAAATCACGGTACGAATGTCGTCCGCGACGATACCGGGGGGATCCATGTCGCGTGGCGCGATGCAGGCCCGTCGGTCATGTACCGCTCCGGAATTCAGGATCCGGCGAGTGGCGTCATCACCTGGAACGGACCCGCACTCGACATCAGCGACGGCACGGCCACCTCGCGCAGCTACGTCGCCATGGCCGCTTCCGCCAACGCCGTGCATTTCGCCTGGCGTGATGGATCCGACCGGGTTCGCTACCGGCGCCTGATGCGCAACGGCGTCAGCTGGGTTTTCGATCCCGTCCGTACCACCGGAGCGTTCGGAGACTCCAGTGACAACGGCCCGGATATCGCCGCCTTCGATGACGATGAAGTGCACGTGCTGTCGCGCTACATGGAGTACGCCTACACACGTGATGGCGGTCTGAACTGGAGTGCCGAGGACCTGAATTCGCGACTCCCGACGGGGCACATCGGCATCAAATACCCGGCGCTCGCGGTCGATCATCGCGGTCACGTCCACATGATCGTCACGACCAAATTCCGCGACAATTACTGGACGCTCTGGTACATGCACCGCGACCGGCCGGCCGCCGGTGGACCGGGCGCATGGCTGGAGGAACACAATCCCTTCGCCGCCAAGCCGGCGTGGCAAGACCCGGGGGCCGGCGGACCCGCCCTGCTGATGGACTGGGCTGACATCGAGGCTGACGATACGGGCAATCTGCACATCGGTTGGCACGGCACATTTTACTCCGGCGCATTCGGACAGGACGACGCCCAATATGCGATGCGGGATTTCGGCGACGACGGCGACGCACTGGCCTGGCAGGATCCCGTTGCGCTGATGCGCCATCCGGTGGGCACGTTCAAATATTCATTCACACCGTCGCTTGGTTTCGACGGCGCGACCGATACCGTGTTCGCCGTCATCATGATGAAGGCGCTTGGACAGGCGCCGTTCGACAGCTACGATGACCTGGACTCCGGCTTCCGCATACTGCGTGACGGCAGCGGCATCGACGGCGCGTATCTGAATAGCGATGGTTACATCCCGCTGTCCGACGCTGCGACCTGGCCGGCGTCAACCTGGTGGCCCACGACCGCCCCGCGTCTCTACCGGCACCCCACCGGCCAGATCTGGCTCGACGTGCTGCAGAGCATGGACGACCTGGACCCCGGGGAAGACTTCGCCCTGATCGTGCACCAGCGTTACGACTTGACCGCCATCCTGAACAGCCCGGTTGACTCCGACGGCGACGGCGTGCCCGACGCGCAAGACGCATTCCCGCAGGACCCCGCCGAATGGACGGATACGGATGCCGACGGCGTGGGCAACAATGCGGATGCGGATGACGACAATGACGGGCTAACCGACGCCTACGAGCTGACCGTCAGCGGCACCGATCCCGAAACGACGACCTCGTTCTTTATCGGCCCCTCGCCCATACCGGGCGACGCCGACCAGGACGGCGACGTCGACATCACCGACCTGCTGAAGCTGCAGCAGATCCTGACACCGTCGACGCCATAGGCCGACGAAAACCCGCGCCCTACTGTTGCTGGCGCCGACAGACTCTAGAAACTGGTCTAGGTTTTGCCTATAAGTATTTGAAATATTGGAGGCTAGGACCGGAATCGAACCGACGTACACGGAGTTGCAGTCCGCTGCATAACCACTCTGCCACCTAGCCGCAACGGCCCGGAATCAAAGTATCTTCCGCGACCCGGAGAAACGTCGAGACCAGGGAAATGGAGCGGGCAACCAGGTTCGAACTGGCGACCTCAACCTTGGCAAGGTTGCGCTCTACCAACTGAGCTATGCCCGCTTTGAGCGTCTCGACGCGGCCGGAAAACCCGGCCCGGACGCGAATGATACGGCCTGACTGCCGGCTGTCAAGAAACGGAGTTTTTGTCCCTCAGCGTCGGCGTCGCTGCGAGGATGTAGGTGGCCATGGACCACAAGGTCAGGCCCGCCGCGATAATCAGCAGGACCAATCCGATCGTATACACCGGGATGCCGAACACCGGGTAGGTCCACAGCATGGCGCCCAGACCGACCATCTGCATGATGGTCTTGAGCTTGCCGAACCCGGATACCGCGACGACGTTGCGGGCGCCCATCTCGGCCATCCACTCGCGTAGCGCGGAAATCGTCAGCTCCCGGCCAATAATGATCGCAGCGATCGCAGCGACCAGAATCCTCGGGTCCGCCTGCACGATGATGACCAGCGTGGTCGTCACCATCAGCTTGTCGGCGACCGGATCGAGGAAAGCGCCGAATGCGGACTGCTGGTTGTACTTCCGCGCCACGTAGCCATCCAGGGCATCCGTGATGCCGGCGATCGTGAAGATGATGCAGGAAAGCGGCCGCATGATTTCCGCAGGCGGCAGATAGAACACGAGCGCGATGAGCGGGATTGCAGCGATGCGAATCCAGGTCAGTATGGTCGCGAGGTTTCTCTCAGGCATTCAGGTGTCGCAGGTTCGGCGATAGGCTGTCCACTTGGGCGCGCATTGTAGCGTGCAACGCCCTTACCTTTTCAACCCCCGTGAAGATAGTCATAAATGCGCTGCGCGAGACCACGACTGATCCCGGGAACGCCGGCGAGGTCGTCGACCCCGGACTTCTTGACGCCCTGCAGGCCGCCGAACTGCCGCAGCAGGGCTTTGCGCCGCGTCGGCCCCAACCCAGGGATCGCCTCGAGCTCGGAAACGGTCCTGACCTTGCCCCGGCGCTGGCGGTGCGCGGTGATCGCGAACCGGTGCGCCTCGTCGCGAATCTGCTGCACGAGGTGCGACGCCCGTGACGCGCCGCCCAGCCGCAGCGGCTCGCCCAGTTCCGGCAGATAGATCTTTTCCCGGCCGGCTATCCGGCCCTGCCCCTTGGCAACGCCGATCACGAGCGTATCCTGAATTCCCAGCTCGGCCATAACCTCGAGCGCCTTGCCGAGCTGGCCGCGGCCACCGTCGATCATGACGAGGTCCGGCAGCTTCGCTTCCTCCTTGCGTAAACGGGCGTAGCGTCGCCTGACGGCCTGCTCGATCGCCCCGTAGTCGTCGCCCGGCTCCACGCCGCGAATATTGAAGCGCCGATACGCTGATTTCATGGCGCCCTCCGGCCCGAAGACGACGCACGAGGCGACCGTTTCGGCGCCTCCGGTGTGACTGATATCGAAGCACTCGATGCGCGTCAGCGCCTCGTCCAGGCCCAGCAGTTCACCGAGTTCAGCCAGCTGCGCCTCCGCGCTGGCCCCGGCCGCCCGATGCGTCGCGAGCGCCTGCCCGGCGTTGGTCCCCGCGAGGTCGAGCCAGCGCCGTCGCGTTCCGCGCACATTCGCCCGGATGCCAACCTTGTGGCCGACGCGTTCGCCGAGGACCGCCTCGAGCAACCCCGGGTCGTCGATCTTCTCGCCGACGATGATCTCCGGCGGCGGTGCATGCTGGAAGTAGTGCTGCAACAGGAATGCCGACAGGACTTCGCGTGCTTCCGTATCGGCGGCGGTTCTCGGGAAGTAATTACGGCCACCGAGCATACGCGCCCCACGAATCATGATCGCGGCCACACACCAGGTACCGCCTTCCTGCACGACCGCGAGCACGTCGGCATCCTTCGTGCGGCTGCCGGACACGAACTGGCGCGCCTGCACGTCCTTGATCGCCTTGATCTGATCACGGTACTGCGCCGCTGACTCGAACTGCAGCGCGTCAGCCGCCGCGTCCATCCGCCGCTGCAGATCTGCCAGTACGACGTCGTTCTTGCCGGACAAAAAACGCTGCGCATTCTCGACATCCTGGCGGTAGCTCGCCTCGTCGATCAGTTCCACGCAGGGTGCTGTGCAACGCTTGATCTGGTATTGCAGGCACGGACGGCTGCGGTTGGCGAAGTACGAGTCCTTGCACTGCCGCACGCGAAACAGCTTCTGTAGTTGCCCGAGCGTCTGTCGCACCGCGCCAGCCGACGGGTACGGGCCATAGTATCGAGCGCCCTTTTTACGCGCGCCTCGGTGGAACTCGAAACGCGGGAATAGCTGCTCCGTCGTCACCCGGATGTACGGGTAGCTCTTGTCGTCGCGCAGAAGGACATTAAACCGCGGCTTGTGCTCCTTGATCAGGTTGTACTCGAGCAGCAGCGCTTCGCGTTCGGTCCCCGTGACCGTGACTTCGACGCGCGCCATGCGATTCATCAAAGCCTGTGTCTTCGGGTGATGCGCCTTACTGCCGAAGTACGACGACACTCGATTCTTCAGGTCGCGCGCCTTGCCGACATAGATGACGCTGTCCGCCGCGTCGAGCATCCGATAGCAGCCCGGACGATGACTCAGCGTCGCGAGAAAGCGCTGTGAATCGAATTCGTCCGTCATCGCCCTGCGTTATCCGTCGTTGATCGCGTCCAGTTCGCCGCGGACCGCACGGAAGACGTCCTGGAACATATCCGTGGTCAAGCGTCGCGTCTGCGTGTTGTAGCGACTGCAGTGATACGAATCGACCAGCGTAACGCCAGCGGCGATATCGTGACGCGTGCCATGCGCAAAGCGGAACGCGGACAGCTTGACGCCCGCGGCCCGGAGCACCGCGCGATGCGCGATCGTTCCCAGCGCAAGGACGATTCCGGGACTCGGCAGGCTTGCAAGCTCACCGGCGAGATACGCATTGCAGGCATCTACTTCCGCCGTGACGGGTTTATTTCCCGGTGGCAGGCACCTGACCGCATTGGTGATCCGGCAATTCCGCAATTCAAGCCCGTCGTCCGCCGCTACGCTCTCCGGGGCGGTCGCGAAGCCGAATGCGAACAGCGTGCGATACAACAGGATCCCCGCGAAGTCGCCCGTGAAAGGCCGCCCCGTGGCATTGGCGCCGTGCATGCCCGGCGCCAGGCCGACAATTAGCAAGCGTGCACTGGCGTCGCCGAAGGACGGTACCGGTCGCGCGAAGTAATCGGGATACATATCGCGCACGCCATCGAGGAATTCAGCCAGCCGAACACAGCGCCGGCAATCCGGATCGAAGCGTTCCGCAGCGAGCATCCTCGCGGCGGCGTCAGTCCCCGGCATGAACGATCTGCTGATTGGCGATGCGCAGCGCGACCTCCATCGCCTGTTCGTAGTTGAGCCGCGGGTCCACCTGCGTCAGATAGGCATGCTTGAGATCGGTCTCGGACAACCCGCGCGCGCCGCCGAGGCATTCCGTCACGTGTTCGCCGGTCAATTCGAGATGCACACCGCCGAGTACAGAGTTCATGGAATCGTGAATGCGGAACGCGGTCTCGAGTTCGCCGATGATGTTGTCCACGCGCCGCGTCTTGTAGCCCTCGTCCGTCGACTCGGTATTGCCGTGCATCGGATCGCACATCCACAACACCGGCGTGTCGAGCGCGCGAACGGCCTCGATCAGCGACGGCAGCTGCGCTTCGATCTTGCCGGCGCCGAAACGATGGATGAGGATCAGGCGACCCCATGCGCGCTCGGGATTCAGGGCCTGCACGACGCGACTCAGGTCGTCGGCCGACATCGCGGCACCGACCTTGACGCCGATCGGGTTGCGGATGCCACGGAAGTACTCGATGTGAGCGCTGTCCGGTGCGGCCGTGCGCATGCCGACCCACGGGCAGTGCGTCGACAGGTTGTACCAGCGCCCACGATGCTCCAGGTAACGCGTCTGCGCCTGCTCGTACAGCAGGTGCAAACCTTCGTGCGACGTGTAGAACTCCACGCGACGCGTCGAGGATATTTC
>CAZISL010000236.1:0-4736 GCA_964541975.1 uncultured Chromatiaceae bacterium
TCTTCGACGGCGACGCCGATCCCGAAATCGAGGCGCGACAGCGCCACCTCTCCGCGCATGGTCGCCGCGTCACCGCTCCGCTGCCAGTCGAACGGTACCGTCACCTCACGCACCACCCCTTTTAGCTCGAGCGTTCCTTGCGCGGCGAAGCCACCCGCGTCGACCGCGACGATCGCGTCGCTCTTGAACCCCGCGACCGCGAACGTCGCCGCGTCGAACCAGGGTTTGTCCATGACCGTCGCGGTCAGATCCGCATCGCCCAGGTCGGCACTGGAGACGTCGACGCTAACCTCGAGGCGCCCCTCGGACGGACGCAACGGATCGAACGAGAGTGTCACATCGAATGTGTCGAAACGGCCGGGCACATCGGCGCCAACATAGTCGGCAACGAATTCGATCCGGCTCGTCGACCTGTCCATGACCCAGTCGCCGTCGCCGTGATCATGCTCGCGTGGCTCGACGCCGGTGGTCAGAAGCAAAGTCGAGAGCAAGAGCAGGTAGCGCATTGCATCAGCCTCAGAAGGTCGCGAGTCGGTGATCGGTCGTGCCCAGCGCCAGCGACCAGGCGAAGAACAGGCACAATAGCGCAGCGCCGCCGGCGACCCACTGGCGCTGGACGTCGCCGCCCGGCCTGCGGCGCTGGCGCCCGACGATCACGCCGAGGACGAAACCGGCGATGAATCCGGTCAGATGCGCGACGATATCGGTGCGCTCGTTGCCGGTACCAAGCCACGCGAGCATGATCACGGCGCCCACGATGGGCGACACGCGGCTGGCCCAGCTGTGCATCAGCATGCGGCGCGCCGTCCACATATACGCGCCGACGAGACCGAGCGCCGCGAATACCGCGGTCGAGGCGCCTATCGACGTATGCGAGGCCCGCTGGACGACGACGTTCATGGCGTTGCCCCCGATGCCACCTGCCACGATCAATGCCCACGCGTAACCGGGCCCGATCTCCCGCGCCAGCAAGGTGCCGAACGCAGCGCCGAATCCGATGTTGACGAGGACGTGAGCGATGTCGACGTGCAGGGTCAACGCCGTGACCGTGCGCCACCAATCACCTGCGCGGACGATTTCCACGTGGACCTTGCCAGCGGTGGTCCAGTCAATGCCGAACGCGAAATTAGCCTGCAGCCAAAAATACACGAGCAACGTGACCGCCCATACCAAAGCGCCAAGCATGGCGCCGGGCCGAGGCTCCACAGCGTTGTGCCGCATCGGTCGCGGCCGATTTTCGAGCTGATAAAGGCGCCACTGCTCACGCGCGTTGGCCGCCTGGTGTTCCGGCACCAGCACGCGCCACCCGAACACGCCGCGCTCCAGCTCGTGATCGATATTCATCGCCTGCAGGACCAGGGAGTAGTCCCGACACTCGGGCAGGCGAAACGATCGGTGAATGACAACCATCGTTATTTGAACAGGTCGTCGGCGGCGCCGGAGCCGTCGTCGTCGCTTTCGTCCGCGCCGTCAGCATTGCCGAACAGAGCATCGAGTCGCGACCGGGCCCGCTTTTCTTCGGTCATGAAACGCGAATCGTGCGCCGCGGCGTTGGGGCGAAAATAATCGCAGAAATTCGCGTTCTCCTTATTCTTCACCTCATCCGCATCGTCCTCGCGACACTGTTCGACGACCGCGGGATCGAAGAACGTACACATGCGACAGCAATGCAGGTAGACGAAACAATCGGGGCACTGGTCCTGGCGGGACAACGGCAACGACAGCGCCTCGAGAGAAGCGCCGCAACGATAACAATGCAGTGAGCCGGACATGCCGCATTTATATATCGTTCGAGGCCTGACGGTAAGAGCCGGTCACGATGAGAAGCTGATTAATAGATTCAATTAGCATCTTTATAATATTTATACGTATTTTAAGGCTTATATTTATACTCTTATATTCTTGCGCGTGTGTGCCTGCTGATGTAGTATTAACAGCCTGATTTAAGACCTCTATCGATAAAAAATATTATTGTGACTTATTTTTAATCTCTTATGGACTTCTACTCGATGACGGACCAGGCCATCCTGGCGGAGATCGGCGCTCGCTTCCGCGACCTGCGCCTGCGCAAGAACCTGACCCAGCGCGAACTGGCGGAGCGAACCGCCCTGTCCGTCACCGCGATCAAATCGCTCGAAGCCGGCCGAACCCGGTTGCAGACCGCGGTCGCGGTGCTTCGCGAACTGGGCCAGCTCGATGAGCTCGACCGCTTCATCCCGCCCCCCGGCATCAGCCCGATTCAACTCGCGAAGCTCGGTGGCCGGAAACGGGAACGCGCCACCGGTTCGCGCGGCAAGCGCGCAACAACGGACAACGGCGAATGATCCGGCGCGTCTCGCTGGCGTGGGTCCGCCTGTGGGGACGGCTCGTCGGCGCCGTCGCATGGGATGCCGCACGCGATGTCGCGACGTTCGAATACGATCGCGACTTCCTCGGCGATGACCTGGACGTCTCGCCGATTCACATGCCGGTGGAAGAAGCATTGCGCGGCGACGGCATCTATTCGTTCCCGACGCTGAATCGCGATACCTACATGGGGCTGCCCGGACTGCTGGCGGATGCGCTGCCGGACAAGTTCGGCCATCGAATCATCGACGCATGGCTGGCCCGCAACGGAATCGCCGCAGCGGACTTCAGTCCGATCGAACGGCTCTGCTACACGGGCCGCCGCGCGACCGGTGCGCTGGAATTCGCGCCGACGCTGAACGCGAGCATCGAGGAATCCATGCCGGTCGAGATCGCGGAACTCGTCGAGCTCGCCCAGGCCGTCACCGCGGATCGCGGATCGCTCGACGTCAACCTCTCGAATGACGCCGGCGGCGATCGCGACGCGCTGCTCGATATCCTGCGCGTCGGCACGTCGGCCGGTGGCAACCGTCCGAAGGCCGTCATCGCGATGAATGATGACGGCCACGTCATGTCCGGACAACTGGATGCGCCGCCCGGCTACGACCACTGGATACTCAAGTTCGATGGCGTGGACGATATCGAGCTCGGCACGCCGCAGGGTTACGGCCGCATCGAATTCGCTTATCACCAGATGGCGCGCGACGCGGGCATCGACATGACCGAATGCCGGCTGCTCGAGGAGAACGAACGCGCACACTTCATGACGCGGCGCTTCGATCGCGACCCGACCGGACGCGTGACCAAGCTGCATATGCAGACGCTGTGCGGCATCGCGCACTACGACTTCAACCAGTCTGGGGAATACGCGTACGAACAGGCATTCACCGTGATGCGACGTCTGCGGCTGCCGAAATCCGATTCGGTGCAGCAGTTCCGCCGCATGGTATTCAACGCGGTGTCCCGCAACCAGGACGATCACACGAAAAACATCGCGTTCCTGATGGACCCAGACGGGAACTGGTCGCTGTCGCCGGCGTACGACCTGACTTACTCGCACAATCCTGCCGGTCTGTGGACCAACCAGCACCAGATGAGCATCAACGGCAAACGCGACCGCTTCACGATCGAAGACTTCGTTCACGTCGGCGAATCCATCGGCGTCAGCAAACCGGCCGATGTCGTCGCGGAGGTCGTCGCCGTGGTCGAGAACTGGCCCGCGTATGCGTCACGCGCGGGCGTGCCGTCCGACCGTGCGGCGGCTATCGCCACAAGCCATCGGCTGGACCTGCGGCCGTAAGCGGCCCTGGCGCTATACTCGCTGGCGCAACGAAGCGGGGCCGCGGCAGCAGGATCCCGGGAACCGGAAGAAGCATGGACATCAACATCATCGTCGAGGCCGACGTCAGCCCGCAGGGAATGGCCGAGATCGCCGTCGCGGCGGAACGATCCGGTATCCGCGCGCTGTGGTCGTCGAACTACCACCAGTATTGGGATGCCTTCATCTCTCTCGTACCGACGGCGCTGCAAACATCAAAACTGATCATCGGCCCGCTGGCGGTCAGCCCGTGGGAGATGCACCCGCTGAAGATGGCAAACGCACTGCTGACGCTCAATGAGATCTCGAACGGACGCGCGTTGATCGGCGTCGGCGGTGGCGGCGGCGTGCTCGGCGCGATCAACTGGAAGATCGCCAACGACGCCCCGGTCTGGCCGGCGCTGGATCCGGTCAAGATGACGCGCTATCCGAATCGCCGCGTGCGCGGCGTCCGCGAGTGCCTCGAGATCCTGAACATGGCCCGCAGCGGCAAGATGTCGATGGGCTACGAAGGCGGCGTGTTCGGCGTGCCGCGACCATTCGTCATGGAGTGGGCGAAATCCGAGGGCCCGCTGCTCTACGGATGCTGCAACGGCCCACAGATGATCGCGATGGGCGCCCGGCACGCCGACGGCATCCAGTTCAGCGACTTCACCGTCGCGATGACCGGGCCAGCGGTCGGCAAGATACGCGAGGGTCTGTCCGGGCGGGAAGACCCGATCGACGCCAAGGGAGAAAAACAATTCCGCATCGACAATTTCTGGGCCTGGCATATCAAAGACGATCGCGACAAGGCAATGTACGAGGCACGGCGCGAACTGATCTGGCGCGGCGCCGTCATCGGCCGCGAGGAACATATACTTCGGCAGTTCCTCGACGAGGACGAGATCAAAGTCGTCTTGGATAACTGGAACAACTTCCGCAAGGCCAGCTGGACACGCAGCGGCAAGATCGACGGCGTCCCCGCGGACATCGTCAATCGCCTGATCGCCGGCCTGGCGTCCGCCGGCGACCTCGCCGATCTGGATGCTGAGATCGAACGGTTCCAGCAGTTCCGTGACGCGGGCCTGAC